>JAAELM010000291.1 GCA_024226635.1 Oceanicoccus sp.
CCCATCCCCAGCCCTACCAAATTCAGCACGAAAAACAGCATGGCCGAGGCCAGAGCACGCATCCGCACACCCACCATGCTGTGAGTGGTGGCAATGACGGGGCCCAAATACATTGAGCCCAAAAAGATGCTGGCAAAATTCAACATCAGGGCAAGCATAAGATCAGCAAAGGCGAGAATATACAGTGTGATCGGCAGTGCAGCCAGTAAACCTATGGCGGGTATCCACAGGTACCAACGCGGGTCTTTTTGACCCATGCGGTCGCTCAGTAAACCACCGCACAGTGTACCCAGACCACCGCCAATGCCCGCCGCCAAACCCAGCCAGGTACCCAGCTCGCCAATGGTGATATCTGTGCTGCGCAGAAAAAATGAGGGTAGCCAGCTGGCCAGAGAGTAGGACGCCATGGCCTGTAAGCCGCAGGCAAAGGCCAAGTGACGAAAGGCCTTGCGGGACCACAGCAGATTGAGTACTTCCTGAAATGGGGGGGGCGGTTCATCGCTCACCGCAATGTTTTCCGACCAGCCTCGGCTGGGCTCTTTCACGGTAAGCATTACCAACACCGCCAGGAGCACACCGGGCAAACCCACCACCATAAAGGCCATGCGCCAGCCGTAGTACTGGCCGACCCAGCCACCCAACATAAAACCACCCAGAATGCCGACGTACAAACCCATGGAATAGAGCGATAACGCCGTGGCCCGCTGTTCCGGTTTAAAGATATCAGAAATCATAGAGTGGGCGGGAGGGCTGGCACCCGCTTCACCCACACCCACGCCGATACGGGCCAACAGAATGTGAACAAAGTTTTGGGCCAGGCCGCTCACGGCGGTCATTGCACTCCAGATCACAATAGCCAGGGAGATAATATTGCGGCGAGAGCCGCGGTCGGCCCAGCGGGCAATGGGAATACCACACACCACATAAAACAGGGCAAAGGTGAAGCCAGAGAGCAGGCCCAGTTGCGTATCGCTCAGGCCCAGGTCTTCCTTAATCAGTTCCTGCAGAATCACCAGCAGTTGCCGGTCAATAAAGTTAAACGCGTAAAGTATGATTAATACAGTGAGCACATAGCCGCGATAGAGCGGTTTTGCGTAGGCCGCATCGGCGGCGGCTTTGCGGTTCTTCATGGTGATGGTCTTCCTTTGATCGGCACCTCTGGATTCCCGCCTGCGCGGGAATGACGATCAATTATTATAATTCCTCAACACTATTAATCGGGTAATGCTCTGGATAAGGCAACCTTGCCACTCCAGTATCAATCGCAGCCTGCGCTACCGCCGCCGCAACATCACCCAATAGACGACTATCCATTGGCTTGGGAATAATGTACCCCGCCCCAAACTCCAGCGCGTCTAAACCGCAGGCATCTAATACATATTGTGGCACCGGCTGTTTCGCCAGTTCACGAATAGCATTCACCGCAGCAATTTTCATTTCCTCATTGATTTTGCTGGCACGTACATCTAAAGCACCGCGAAAAATAAAGGGGAAACCTAAAACATTATTCACCTGATTAGGAAAATCAGAACGACCCGTTGCCATAATTAGATCACTGCGCGTAGCTCGGGCCAACTCAGGGTCAATTTCGGGATCAGGATTGGAACAGGCAAACACCACGGGGTTGGGCGCCATGGTATTTAATAATTCGGGGCTTAATAAATCTGCACCTGACAAACCGATAAAAACATCGGCACCATTAATGGCATCTTCCAGGGTTCTATCAGTAGTACCGTGAGCAAACTCTTCTTTATATTCGTTAAGACCTTCACGACCAGAATAAATAACACCGCGACGATCAATCATGGTGACATTATCTTTTTGTGCGCCAAGACTACGCAACAAACGCATACAGGCGACTGCGGCAGAGCCAGCACCCAAACACACTATCTTTGCTTCTGCCAACGTTTTGCCCTGAATCTCCAGCGCATTTAACATACCGGCCGCAGTTACAATCGCCGTACCATGCTGGTCATCATGAAAAATCGGCACATCACATTTTTCAATTAATCTTTTTTCAATGTCAAAACATTCCGGCGCTTTAATATCTTCTAAATTAATTCCGCCAAATGTATTAGCAATTAATGCGACAGCATTAATAAAGGCTTCCGAGTCTTTGGTATCGACTTCAATATCAATCGAATCAATACCGGCAAAACGCTTAAACAATAAAGCCTTGCCTTCCATTACCGGCTTACTGGCCAAAGCGCCTAAATCACCCAGACCTAAAATCGCAGTGCCATTAGAAATCACCGCAACCAAATTACCTTTAACGGTATAGTCATAAGCCGACTCAGGATTTTCTGCAATCGCTTTAACAGGCTCGGCCACACCCGGGCTATAAGCCAGGGCCAAATCGCTTTGAGTTGCCGCACTAGTGGTTAACTCAACGGAAATTTTTCCTGGCTTTGGTTGAGCGTGGTAATCCAGCGCCGCCTGTTTGATGTCTTTAGACATACTGCAATCCCAATGGTAGAAATAGAGCCAACATAATAGAAACGATCTAACTAAAACAATTTAACTAAAACAACACAAAAGACATATTATTATAACAATAGACTTATACTTGTAACCCTTTCGCTTTGCGCAAGGGGGCGAAAGAATATAGAAAACCGCAACCTGCCACAAGTAACTTTTTAAATGCTGCTTACTTCAGCAAAGGCTACTTCAACATCGCCGAGTGCTGAAGATTCATCATTAAGGGAGAATAGCCTTTTTTCTTAACGGCCACGGACTCACTGCGATCAACAATCCAGCCGCGAATAGTTAAGGATTGGTTTAACCAACCCTGTGGGTTTACATCATCCAGGTATTTTAGATTTTTTTCCTGCACGCGAATGGCCAATTGCCCAAGTTGCAACCACCAACCACCCCGACTGCGATTAACTGAAATCACTCTACCGGTGACTCGCTGAAAACCCGTGTCATTTATACTGAGATTTTTGGCCTGTTTTACGGGGTAATATTGATCACTCCACACGCCCGTCTTTTGTTGTTTTGCTGCCGCTTCAACCGCCGCCAAGCAAGGCCAACCTAATTCGTTAGGAGGCACAACAACATGCCAGGCCAAACCCAAAGCGAGCACATGAGCGGAAAGGTTTGCTCCATCCGCACGATACACATCAGCCAACACCCGCCCATAATGATCAACGCGCTGCACACCAAAACCCAGGCCAACTTTAGCTTCAGCGGAGAAAAAATCTACCACCGCCTGCCGTGCTTCTATTGCCAAAGGCTGGGGGTAACTGGGATTATCCTTTTTGCGATAACCGATCTCGGGCGTGTTAATGCCCATCACTCGTACTTTGCGACCATCGCGAAGGTGCAAGGTATCGCCATCAACAATTTTTTTAATCTGCGCCCATTCAATATCCCCGTTAGCAGTACAGGGCTGGGCCGAAAATGCAGGGAAGGATAAGAAACAGGATAGAAATAAGACAGATGCAAAAACGCCCAACCTGGATCGGCTGGGCGTTTTTTTTAAACTCTTGGCAATGATGGGGCTAAACCTGCAATAAAACCTACCATTAACCCTTGGTGCTACGGTTGGCGAAACGCTTCTTAAAGCGATCAACACGGCCACCGCTATCCAACATCTTCTGCTTACCGGTGTAGAACGGGTGACAGGCACCGCATACGTCCAGGTGGATATCTTTGCATAAAGTGGAACGGGTTTTTACAACATTACCGCAACTACAAGTAGCAGTAACTTCTTCATATTTTGGATGGATATCAGCTTTCATCGTTTTACTCTCTTTCTCTTTACTTTGTGTTTAATGTGCCGCAACCCAAGCAAGCCTTAAGGTCTCCTCCGTGGAAACAGCTGTTGAGCACCGCACCGGTATGGCCAGCTAGCTGGCGAAAATTCAGGCGATGCATCATACCAGAGAAGCCAGTGATTGCAATGGCCAAACCCTGCTCCAGTGACAAAACCACCTCATCACAGCAACTTAGGCCTGCCGGCTCGATCAATAGACAAATTTTGTTACACTAGCTCCCTTTATCAAGACCACAATTTATCAAGACCACAATAAAAGACCCTGAATGCCCATACTTACCCTGGCCATGCCCACACCACTGCGCCGCAGCTTTGACTATCTGCCACCGGTAGCTATGACCGACGATGCCGTGGCAGCCCTGCAACCCGGGGTGCGAATTGAAGCTCCCTTTGGCAACCGCAAACTGATCGGCATCCTATTAGCCACCAAAGATACTACGGATATCGACGAAAAGAAGATAAAGCGCGTTAGCAACATCCTGGATTCACAGCCCATACTGGCCGGTAAATTACTCTCGCTAAGCCAATGGGCTGCCAGCTATTACCAACATCCCCTGGGCGATGCCTTAGCCAATGCGATACCCACGCTGCTGCGCAAGGGCGAGCAAACCATCGAGCTAACTGAAACCCGCTGGCAACTGACAACAGAAGGCAAAGGTCTACCTGAAGGAGCGCTAAAAAGAGCCGCCAAACAAGCGCAACTGCTAGCCCTGCTACAACAACAAGACAGCCTTGATCGGCGGCAGCTGGACCGCGCCCAAATCAGCCAGGCTAGCTGCAAGGCTTTGATCGAAAAAGGCCTAATCGAGCGCATTGAGATCGCAGCCACCCCCTATGACCACCAACAAGACTGTTTAAAATCGGCACCCTTGACCCTCAATGCCGAGCAAAAAAACGCCGTGGAAACCATTAAAGCCAATACCGGCTTTCAATGCTATTTGCTGGAAGGCATTACCGGCAGCGGCAAGACCGAGGTCTACCTGCAATTGATCGAGCAATGCCTTAAGCGGCGGCAGCAGGCATTGGTACTGATCCCTGAAATAGGTCTTACACCGCAAACACTAAGCCGCTTTCAAAACCGCTTTAACTGCCCTATCGTCACGTTACACTCAGGCCTTACTGATAGGGAGCGCTTACTAGCATGGCAGCATGCGCAATCCGGTGAAGCCGGGATTATCCTCGGTACACGCTCTGCCATCTTTACTGCGATCGCCAATTTAGGGCTGATTATTATCGACGAAGAGCATGACAGCTCCTTTAAACAGCAAGACGGCTTTCGCTATTCAGCCAGGGATATTGGCATCAAACGGGCCGCCGATGAGCAGTGCCCTATCGTCTTAGGCTCCGCCACGCCCAGCCTCGAAACACTGAATAATGCCCTGCAAGGTCGCTACCAGCACCTGCAACTCAAGCAGCGTGCCACTGGCGCTAGCGCCCCTACATTCGAGCTGCTGGATATACGCCATGCGCCAATGGAAGATGGTTTTAGCCCAGCATTAATTAGCGCTATTGGCGATGAAATTAAGCGCGGTAACCAGGTGCTGGTTTTTATCAATCGGCGGGGCTTTTCCCCGATGCTGATGTGCCACGATTGCGGCTACGTCGCCCAATGCCACCACTGCGATGCCAGGATGACCGTCCATTTCCAACAGCGTATGCTGCGCTGCCATCACTGTGGAGCCCAGGCCCCGCTGCCCCATCACTGTCCGGAATGCAACAGCACACAGTTAGACTTCCGCGGCTCCGGTACCGAGCGCAGCGAACAAGCCCTAAAACGCCTGTTCCCATCAACAGACATCAAGCGTATTGACCGAGACACCACCTCCCGCAAGCAGGCCATGCAGCAAATGGTGGCCGAGGTACACGAAGGGCAACCCTGTATTCTGGTGGGCACGCAAATGCTGGCCAAAGGCCATCACTTTCCCGATGTCACATTAGTAGCAGTGTTAGATGCAGATGGCGGCTTGTTTAGCGCTGATTTTCGCGGCCCAGAAAAAATGGGGCAACTTTTGGTTCAGGTCGCAGGTCGAGCCGGCCGGGAAGCCAAAGCGGGTAAAGTGATAATACAAACCCACCAACCGGAACACCCCTTGATTACCAGTCTGGTCAACGATAGCTACCACCAATACGCCAGAGCCATACTTAGCGAACGCCAAGCCAGCGGCCTTCCACCCTTTGGCCACCTGGCCTTGCTACGGGCCGAGGCCAGCAATCTCGAGCAAGCTGAAGCACTATTGCAGAATTTACGGGATGCAGCACCCCCTAACAGCTGCCAGATCTTTGGTCCATTACCCGCCCCCATGACCCGCAAAGCTGGCCGATTCCGGGCCCAGCTATTAGTGCGCTCAGATCAGCGCAAACCCCTGCACCAAACACTGCAGCAACTGTGCTCACTGGCAGAGCAGCATCCCTTAGGTAACAAAGTGCGCTGGTCGATTGATGTCGACCCTGGTGATATGTTTTAAGCTTTAACTGAGTAATGTCATTCCCGCGCAGGCGGGAATCTAGCCTGCATGCACCTCTGGATTCCCGCCTTCGCGGGAATGACGATTTATAAAGGGTGGCCTAGCCCCTTAAAAATCTGGATAATACGCGCCCTTGCCATCCCGAAACACGACTACCAGCCGGAACCCAATGAAAGACCATATAGCCGCACTGATTAACGCCGCCCTTAACACTATGATTGACAATGGCGATTTACCCGCCGATGTCGAGCCACGCGTTAATATCGACCGCACCAGGGATAAAGCCCACGGTGACCTCGCCAGTAATATTGCGATGACATTAGCCAAAGCGGCGAAAAAACCACCCCGTGATATTGCGCAGCTGATTATCAATGCCCTACCCGCTTCAGAAAAACTAACCAAGGCAGAAATCGCTGGTCCCGGATTTATCAATTTCTTTTTAAATGAAGCGGCAGCTACGGCTGTGGTTAAAGAAATTCTTAGCCAGGGCAAAAACTTTGGTCGCTCCAATAAAGGCGCTGGCAAAAAAGTTCAGGTGGAATTTGTTTCCGCCAATCCAACCGGCCCATTACATGTAGGCCACGGTCGCGGCGCTGCCGTTGGCGATAGTATTTGTCGTTTACTGGAAGCGGATGGCTGGAATGTTACGGCAGAATTTTATTATAACGATGCCGGTCAGCAGATTAATAATCTGGCGGGTTCCGTTCAAGCGCGCTGCAAAGGTTTAGGCCCAGACGATGACAGCTGGCCAGAAGATGGCTACCGCGGTGACTATATTATTGATGTGGCCAAATCCTATATGGCCAAAGAAACCATCGACGCCGAAGACAAACATGTTGTGGGTAAAGGTGATGTGGATGATAAAGATGCTATCCGTGATTTTGCCGTTGCCTATTTACGCCGTGAACAGGATCTGGATTTAAAAGCCTTTGGTGTCGACTTTGATGTGTATTATTTAGAGTCAGCCCTTTATGCCGATGGTGATGTAGAAAAAACAGTCCAACGATTAATCGATAGTGGCCACACTTATGAAAAAGAGGGCGCACTCTGGTTAAAGACCACCGACTTTGGCGATGATAAAGATCGCGTAATGCGTAAATCAGAGGGCGGCTATACCTATTTTGTGCCAGATGTTGCCTACCACCTTAATAAGTGGAATCGCGGTTTTGAGCGCGTTGTTAACGAACAAGGTGCCGACCACCACAGCACCATTACTCGCGTTCGTGCTGGTATACAAGCGGTTAGCCAGCATCAGGGGCAAGATATTCCTAAAGATTGGCCGGAATATGTACTACACCAAATGGTGATGGTGATGCGCGGCGGTGAAGAAGTTAAAATTTCTAAACGTGCCGGTAGCTATGTCACTATTCGCGACTTAATTGATGAAGTGGGTAAAGATGCCACCCGTTATTTCCTGGCCGCCAGAGCAACAACTTCGCAGCTAACTTTTGATATTGATTTAGCCGTTTCACAAAGCAACGACAATCCGGTTTATTATATTCAATACGCACATGCCCGTGTTTGCAGCATGCATCGCAAGCTGGCGGATAATGGCTGGAGCTGGTCATCTGGCGAAATTAATTCGCTGGAATTACTCACTGAAGATGCAGAAAAAGCCCTGCTCAATAAATTGGCCGCCTACCCCGAACTGATTAGCAATGCTGCCAATCATTGCGAGCCCCATATTGTAGCCAACTACCTACGGGAATTAGCCGGTGATTTTCACAGCTATTATAACTCCCACAAAATGCTGATCGACAATAGCGAGCTGCGTAATGCGCGGCTCAGCTTAAGCGAGGCAGTCAGGCAGGTTATTGAAAATGGTCTAAGCTTATTGGGCGTTTCGGCGCCAACAGAAATGTAACCTGGACAGTACGCAGTAATTATTATGACCCACGATTTCGCCAAAAAGCCCAAGGCGACCAAAAAGAAAAAATCGCGCAAGACCAAGAGTCAGGTGCCCGGCTGGGTGTGGTTATTTACCGGTATTGTGACCGGCCTGTTTATTAGCTTTCTGGCTTATCTGGCGGATATCACTCCTGAAGACGCCCCTGAAGAAATCAGCAATACTGTTGAAAAAGCTGCCGATGATGTAAAAACTATCGCCACTCAGTTTGATTTTTATACCCTGCTACCGGAGCGGGAAGTGATTGTTGAGGTTGAGCGGGAAGACAGTAGTGGTGAACCCGCTGCGGCAACGGTCTACATTCTGCAGGCTGGCTCCTTTAAAAATGCTGAGGATGGCGACCGTCTTCGAGCACAGCTGATTCTTATGGGACTGGATGCCCGCGTAGAGGCTATAACTTCCGCCAATGGCGATGTCTGGCATCGAGTTCAGGTTGGCCCCTTTGAGGACCGTTCACAGCTGGCTAAAGCCCGCGGCACCCTGATCGATAAGGGTATTGATACTCTACTGCTAAAGCGCAAAGCTGAGGGTTAAAACCCTTGCCCTGTGGGCTTGAAATTTAGCCCCGCCACCCCCATATCCTACTCAATTATTTTGCATCCCCAAAGAGGACGCCATCTTGGATCAATATCGAGGCACCACTATTCTTTCTGTTCGTCGCAACGGCCAAGTTGTTATTGGCGGTGACGGGCAGGTTTCTATGGGTAATACCGTAATGAAGGGCAACGCACGTAAAGTGCGCCGTCTGTATAACGAGCAAGTGATTGCCGGTTTTGCTGGCGGTACTGCCGATGCCTTTACCCTGTTTGAGTTATTTGAAGCGCAACTGGAGAAATATCAGGGGCATCTGACACGGGCAGCGGTAGAGCTGGCCAAAATGTGGCGTACTGAACGTTCACTACGACAACTGGAAGCTCTATTGGCTGTAGCGGATAAAACCACTTCACTGGTCATTACCGGTAATGGTGACGTTATCGAGCCCGAAGATAATTTAATTGCCATCGGCTCTGGCGGCCCTTTTGCTCAATCTGCGGCCAAAGCCTTACTGGAAAACACCGAACTCGGCGCCCGGGATATTGTCGAAAAGGGCCTGGCTATCGCCGGTGATATTTGTGTGTACACCAACCACAACCGCACCATCGAAGAATTAAACTACGAATAATCGTCATTCCCGCGCAGGCGGGAATCCAGTGCTGTAGATTTACGCCCTGGCGGAAATAGCAGCATGCAGTCTGGGTTCCCGCCTACGCGGGAACGACGGGAAACGGAAAAGACGGGAAAACAAACATGTCACAAATGACACCAAGAGAAATTGTCCACGAATTAGACCAGCATATTATTGGTCAGGATAAAGCCAAACGCGCCGTAGCCAATGCCCTGCGTAACCGCTGGCGTAGAATGCAACTCGACGAAGAGCTGCGCGCTGAAATCACCCCCAAAAATATTTTAATGATTGGCCCTACCGGCGTGGGTAAAACCGAAATTGCTCGCCGTCTTGCCAAGTTAGCCAATGCGCCTTTTATCAAAGTTGAAGCTACGAAATTTACTGAAGTAGGTTATGTTGGCCGCGACGTTGAATCCATTGTCCGAGACCTGGTTGATGTCTCTATCAAAATGCTTCGCGAACAGGAAATGGAAAAAGTGCAACACCGCGCCGCTGATGCCGCCGAAGAGCGTATCCTCGATGTACTGATCCCACCCGCCCGCGGTGATGAAGAGGAGAAGGAAACCTCTACTCGCCAAATGTTCCGCAAAAAATTACGGGAAGGCGATCTCGACGATAAAGAAATCGAAATTGAAATTAGCGCTACGCCTATCGGGGTTGAAATTATGGCGCCTCCCGGCATGGAGGATATGACCAATCAACTGCAAAGCATGTTTTCCAATATGGGGAGCGACAAGAAAAAAACCAACAAAATGACGGTTAGCGCCGCCATGAAAAAAATCCAGGAAGAAGAAGCAAGCAAACTGGTCAACGAAGAAGAACTTAAATCCCGTGCCGTAGAAGCTGCTGAGCAAAATGGTATTGTGTTTTTAGATGAACTGGATAAAGTTGCTAAACGCTCAGAAGGCGCCGGCGCCGATGTATCTCGCGAGGGCGTACAACGCGACTTATTGCCTTTAATAGAAGGCTGTACGGTTAGTACCAAACACGGCATGTTAAAAACCGATCATATTTTATTTATTTCTTCCGGTGCTTTTCATTTAGCCAAACCCTCCGATTTAATTCCTGAACTTCAGGGCCGCTTACCTATTCGAGTTGAATTAGAAGCACTTTCTCCCAGTGATTTTGAGCGTATTTTAACGGAGCCCAATGCATCATTAACCGAACAGTATCAGGCGCTTTTAAATACTGAAGGGCTATCACTTGAATTTAGTGATGACGGTATCAGCCGCATCGCTGAAACCGCATGGGAAGTGAATGAGCGTACAGAAAATATTGGCGCACGTCGTTTACACACTGTTATGGAACGCTTATTAGACGATGCCTCGTTTGATGCAACAGACAACAGTGACTCCACACTAACGGTTGATGCTAATTACGTTAATGAAAAATTAGGCGAACTGGTTAAAGATGAAGACCTAAGCCGCTTTATTTTATAAGCCACACTGGAACCCTAATGAATACTACCAGCCCGATACCCGCTGATATAAAACTGCATACCCAGTCCAAAATACTGGAGCTCGTTTATAGCAACGATGAATGCTATGAGTTGAGCTGTGAATATCTGCGGGTCTATTCGCCTTCGGCAGAAGTTAGAGGCCACGGTCCGGGGCAGGAAGTTTTACAAACAGGAAAAACCAACGTCACGATTAATGCGATTGAACCTGTTGGTAATTACGCGCTGCAATTATTTTTTAGTGATGATCATGACTCGGGGATTTATTCCTGGGATTATCTTTATCAGCTGGGAACAAACAAAGAAGCTTGGTGGCAGGATTATTTGGAGCGTTTAAATAAAGCCGGCGCCAGCCGTGACCCCGATATTCAAGTGGTAAGGATTGGTAATTAAGGGTCAAAAAACGCTAGTGCTGGTCGCCTTCGTAGCCAAAGGCGAGATTATCAAAGCGGGTGAAGTGACCCACAAAAGAGAGCTTATAATTACCGGTAGGACCGTTGCGGTGCTTACCGATAATAATCTCGGCAATCCCCTTATCAGCACTATCCTCGTTGTAATACTCATCGCGGTAGATAAACATAATCACATCCGCATCCTGCTCAATGGCGCCGGATTCACGAAGGTCAGAGTTAATTGGGCGCTTGTTAGGTCGCTGCTCCAAAGAACGGTTAAGCTGCGATAGTGCGACCACCGGGCAGTTAAATTCTTTGGCAATGGCTTTTAGTGATCTGGAAATCTCTGAGATTTCTGCGGTACGACCCTCTGAAGAACCTGCCACCTGCATCAACTGTAAGTAATCCACCATGATCATGGCTAAATCGCCATGCTCACGAACAATACGTCGAGTACGGGAGCGAATTTCGGTGGGGGTTAATGCTGGCGTATCGTCAATAAATAGCGGCTTATCTTTCAGTTTGCTGACCGCGGTGGTTAGCTTGGGCCAATCCTCTTCGTCCAGCTTACCGGTCAGCACCTTGCCCAAATGGATGCGACCAATCGCCGAGATCATTCGCATAATAATCGCGCTGGCGGGCATCTCCATACTGAACACCATTACTGGCTTTTCCTGCGCCATGATGGCATTTTCCACCAAGTTAACCGCAAAAGCGGTTTTACCCATGGAGGGCCTTGCCGCCACAATAATAAGATCAGATTTTTGCAGACCAGCAGTGGCTTCATCCAGCTCTTTAAAACCCGTAGTGACACCTGTGATGGCGCTATCGGAGTTAAATAACTCATCAATGCGGTCAACAGCCCCTTTAAGTAGAGGGTTAACCGCCTGGGGACCGCCGATTTTCGGGCGCTCCTCGGAAATTTGCATAATCCTGCGCTCGGCCTCATCCAGCAGATCACCACTGTCACGGCCCTCGGGGTTAAAACCGCTCTCAACAATATCATTGGCGGTATTAATCATAGCGCGCAGGCTTGAACGCTCCTGTACTACCTTGGCATAGGCGCTGATATTGGCGGCACTGGGCGTATTATTGGCCAACTCGGCAAGGTAGGCGACGCCACCTACCTGCTCCAGCAAATCATTGTTATTCAGGGCTTCAGACAAGGTGATCACATCCACCGGCTCACCAGCCTCCACCAACTTGCCCATTTGCAGGAAGATCTCGCGATGGCTACCTCGGTAGAAATCAGTCGCTGCGACCTGGTCGGCCACATCATCCCAGGCACTGTTGGCGATCATTAGGCCACCCAGCACTGACTGCTCCGCTTCTACCGAGTGCGGAGGCACTTTTACATCCAGCATCTCCCCGTCATTGGCAAAGCCAAAGTCGAAGACATTATCCAGATTTGTAGGTGGGTCGTTTTCAGTATCCACAGCCGTTCTTTATGTTATTGGTCGCGAGGGAACATATGCTAACAGGAGATGGGTCTAGAGTCCTGCGTCACCGGTAAAAAAAAAGCACACCAATCAATAAGACCGGGGTGCTTTTCTAACAAACTACGTCATTCCCGCGAAGGCGGGAATCCAGACTGCATGCGTAAGCTGTTATTTCCGCTATAGCGGAAATCTACAGCACTGGATCCCCGCCTTCGCGGGGATGACAGTGGCTATTAAGCTTCGGCAATAACTGAAACGTTAACCGTCTGCGTCACTTCTGAGTGCAACTGAATATCAATCTCGTATTCGCCGATTTCGCGAATAACACCCGTAGGCAGACGTACTTCAGATTTGCTCACTTCAACACCGGCTTTAGTGATGGCATCAGCCAAATCACGAGTACCGATTGAACCAAACAGCTTACCTTCGTCGCCAGCATTGGCTTCGATAGTGATAGACACCTCAGCCAGCTGTGTTCCGCGACCTTCAGCAACACCTTTCTTATCAGCGGCAGCCGCTTCCAGGTCAGCACGACGTGATTCAAAATCAGCAACATTCGTTGCAGTAGCTGGTACAGCTTTACCGTATGGGATCAGGTAGTTGCGACCGAAACCGGCTTTAACATTCACTGTATCGCCAAGATCACCAAGCTTACCAACTCTTTCCAGTAGAATAACTTGCATTGTTCTTACCCTCTATATATCCAGTTGTTGCCATTGGCTTACAACTGTTTCGTATTTATTCCGAGCCTGGGCCTTTATCTGCCACACGCCCGCGAAAATTGATCCAACTATCGACGATTGCCGCGATTATTAATAATGCCTTAACCGGGTCAAACAATAGCCAGGCAATGTAAAACATTATCAGGATATTGCTGTTTATCTGCCGCTTTGCTGCCAGGCCATGCACCAGCGCTAAACCAGCAAACATAAATGGCAGGGCGAATATGACGGCTAATAGCCGATAATCCGAGCCCAGTGTTGATAGCAGCAACCCAACCAGCAGCAGCGCAACGCATAGCTGTGGCGGTAATCTCAGAGCGTGAAACTCAGTCCTGAAACCACCCGGGTTATACAATAATGATTGCCACCACCGCGCCAGTATCAAACACATCACAACCATGAAGGCATTGCTCAAACCTAGTAAGCCCGCTACCTGGGTAACGGTAGGCTGCGCTACCTGTGATGTTGCTGATTCAGTATTCTGACTGGCCAACTGCGCAAGCGCATCGCCCAATAAACGCAGAATCTCTTCGAGATAGCCACGTCCAAATGTCATCAATACTAAGGCGGTTACTATCCCCGAGACCACTGCGGCAACTAATGCCCATGACCAGGAGGCGGTAGACCTCAACACTATCGCTGCCAACATCACTCCCAACAGGGTAGTGACTGGCCCGGTGTCACCCATGGCTGCCATAACAACAGCGGGTAACATCGCCCAAAGTAGCACCTGGCCACCCTGGTTGGATCCTTTTCGCAATGTGACTAAAGCAATCACTGCGGCGCCGACCCAGGCAAATAAAACCGTTCCGGTGGCGAGTGCGGCAGCTATCACAGCCTGCGAGCGCCCTTTCATCACATATTCAGCCAAAGCTCTCATAAATGACGGTTCCGAAACCTAAACAATCAACTTAAAACTAATTACTTATGCGCGTCAGTGTATGGCAATAAAGCCAAGAAACGTGCCCGCTTAATGCAGGTAGACAACTGACGCTGATACTTGGCTTTGGTACCTGTAATACGGCTAGGTACAATTTTGCCAGTTTCAGAAACATAGGCTTTCAACGTGTCCAGATCTTTATAATCAATCTGGTCAACACCTTCTGCAGTAAAACGGCAGAACTTACGACGGCGGAAAAAACGTGCCATGGGATATCTCCTATCTATTAGTCCGAGGGTTATTCGCCAGCAGCTTCATCAGCAGCTGGGGCTTCTTCTGCCGGTGCAGTTTCAGCAGCAGGTGCTGATTCTTCACGGCGCTCAGGACGTGCAGCGCGACGCTCACGGCTCTCTTTCTCGGCTTTCATGATGGGTGATTCGGCAGTAACCGCATCATCCATAACCAATACCAAGTTACGAATAACGGCATCGTTATAACGGAAGTTGGTGGTTAACTCATCGATCGCTTCTTGATTGGCTTCTACATTCATCAGCGTGTAGTGAGCCTTGTGGATCTTGTTGATAGGGTAAGCCAGGTGGCGACGACCCCAGTCTTCCAAACGGTGGATTTTACCGCCGTCTTTCTCGATGGCCTGGGTATAGCGCTCGACCATGCCGGGCACTTGCTCTGACTGGTCCGGGTGGACCAAAAATATAATTTCGTAATGACGCATAGCATCTCCTTACGGGTTAAGTCACCTGCTGATTCATTGAGGAACCCCAGTGTGACAAGGAGCCCCAGCGGTCTCGCAAAGCGGACTACTGGGATTTAAGAGGCGCGGATTTTAGGGGATATGAGGGGGGATAGCAAGGGAATGGGGTATAAAGTGGGCAAATAATCGCCTAAAGACCATCAAACAACGCCATTAGAACGTCATTCCCGCGAAGGCGGGAATGACGACTAGCCGCGCTGACGGACAATCTCAAATAAGCAGACACCGGTAGCCACTGATACGTTCAAGCTGCTTACCGAGCCTGCCATAGGCAGTTTCACCAAAAAATCACAATTCTCACGGGTTAAGCGGCGCATACCCTTACCTTCTGCGCCCATCACCAATGCCACAGCACCACTAAAATCAGCATCATAAACACTCTGCTCAGCTTCACCGGCAGTACCGGTAATCCAGATACCACGCTCTTGAATATCCTTCATCGTTCTGGCCAGGTTGGTTACCTGAATATAAGGAATAACCTCAGCAGCACCACAGGCAACCTTTCTAACGGTGCCATTAAGAGGCGCAGAATTATCTTTGGGGGCAATCACTGCATCAACGCCAGCGGCATCGGCGGTGCGCAAACAAGCACCCAAATTATGCGGGTCGGTCACGCCGTCAAGAATCAGCAACAATGGCTGATGCTCAGTGGCATCTAACAACTCTTTTAAATCGCGATCACGCAAGGTTTGCGCTGGTTTTGTTTTTGCCATCACCCCCTGGTGATTACCTTCGGCCTGCTCATCCAACTCATCACGACTTACAGCTTTACATTTAACACCCAACGCTTTTGCATGCTGTTGAATATCTTGCATACGCTGATCGCTACGTCCTTTTTGCAACCACAACTCTTCAATACGATTTGGCTGGCGCTGTAATAATGCCTCAACGGCATGAATACCAAAAACCCAATGTGTTTCACTCACAATATTTTTAACTCACGACTATTTACGTTTTCTTTTTCTAACGCCTTTACTGGCGCTCGATTTTTTGGCTGGTTTTTTCTCATCTTTTTTCTTTTTGACCACCGGGCGCTTATCCCCCTTTTTAAGCGGCTTACCCGACTTCTCTGCACGACGCTTGGCGCGACTGGAACCTTCCACCAACTCAAGATCAATTTTCTTATCATCTAAACTGACGCGAGCAACCTGTACCTTAACAGAATCACCCAGCTGGAAACTGGTGCCGGTACGCTCACCAATTAAGCGCTGCTTAACAGGATCAAAATGATAATAGTCACTGGCCAGCGCACTAACATGCACCAAACCTTCAACATAGACATCCACCAAATCCACAAACAAACCAAACCCGGTGACTGCCGAAATAACCCCATCAAAGGTATCACCAACGCGGTCTTGTAAATATTCGCACTTTAACCAAGCCACAACTTCACGAGTAGCATCATCGGCTCGGCGCTCAGTCATTGAGCACTGCTCACCCAATACCAATAAGTCAGGCATTTCATAGGGGTAAATAGCTTTCTTAGGCAAGACAGTTGCACCATCAACACGTTTAACCTTCTTGCTTTCCATATTGCTGCGTACAATATGACGAATAGCACGATGCACTAACAAATCAGGGTAACGACGAATCGGTGAAGTAAAATGGCCATAGGCATCGTAGTTCAAACCGAAGTGCCCAAGATTTTCTGGTTGATAAACCGCCTGGCGCAAAGAACGCAACATCATTGTTTGTATAATATGCGCATCGGGGCGATCACCTAACTGCGATAACAGCACCTGATAATCATCTGGCCCCGGCTTATTGCCACCGGGTAAATCCATCGCCAATTCACCCAAAAATTTTCTTAAGGCTTCCAGCTTTTCTTCCGTTGGGCCTTCGTGTACCCGGAACAAAGCCGGTACATTGTGTTTTTCCAAAAACTTGGCCGCGGCAACATTCGCCGCCAACATACATTCCTCAATTAATTTATGGGCATCATTACGCACCACCGGAATAATTTCGGAAATTTTTCGGTCCTTACCGAAAACCATACGGGTTTCCGTGGTTTCAAAATCAATAGCGCCACGCTTGCTGCGAGCTATCCGTAATGTTTTATACAGGTTGTGAAGGTTTTCGAGATGCGGCACAACTTTTTTATATTCAATGCGCAGCGGTTTGCTATCCGGGTTTTTATTATCAAGAATCGCACCTACTTTGTTATAGGTAAGTCGCGCATGGGAGTGCATCACCCCTTCGTAAAACTTATAACCGCTGATTTTTCCCGCCTTGCTGATGGTCATTTCGCAGACCATGCATAAGCGGTCCACCCTGGGCTTTAACGAACATAAACCGTTAGACAAAGCCTCGGGTAACATCGGTACAACCTGCTCAGGAAAATATACAGAATTGCCTCGCAATGTTGCCTCTTGATCAAGAGCACTACCTACCTGAACATAATGAGAGACATCAGCAATCGCCACCCATAAACGCCAACCACCTAACAGCTTCGACTCACAGTACACTGCATCATCGAAATCGCGAGCATCTTCGCCATCAATAGTGACAAAAGGCAACTTACGTAAATCGACCCGATTCAGTTTGTCTTCTTCCAAAGGCTCCGCCGATAAAGCTAACGCTTCGCGCTCTGCTTCTTCCGGCCAAACATAAGGAATATTATGTGTGCGAATGGCCACATCAATTTCCATCCCCGGCGCCATATGCTCACCAAGCACTTCAAGCACCCGCCCCGTAGGCGGCTTACGCCAACCCGGCTGACTGGTGATTTCTACCATCACATATTGCTCAACTTCAGCATCACCGACCGCTTCACGGGGAATAATAATGTCATGATTAATCTTGGCATTATCCGGCGCGACAAACACCACACCGTTTTCATCATTTAGACGACCTACCAACTGCTGGGTGTTGCGGTGAATCACCTCAACAATCACCCCTTCAAGCTTACCGCGGTGATCGTAGCCTGCACTGCGACAGATAACCTCATCGCCATCAAATACGGTGTTCATCTGGCGGCTATTCAGGTATAAATCATCACCGCCCTCTTGAGGTATCAAAAAACCATAACCATCCCGATGTGCCGATACCCTGCCCCGTACCAGGTCCATTTTATCAACCAGGCCATAAGCCCCTTTGCGGTTACGCATCAGCTGGCCATCACGCTCCATCGCCTTTAGGCGACGGCGGAGCGCCTCAACATCCTGGTAGTCTTTAAGCTCCAGCGCTTTGGTGAGCTGATTACGGTTAAGCGGCCCTTCGGCCTGCTCAAGAAATTCCATAATAAATTCACGACTGGGTATGGGCTGCTCGTATTTCTGCGCTTCACGATCAGCATGAGGGTCTTTATCGGTTAGGCGTTTTGCCATGGGAAGGGGTAAATCCGTTGATTATTGGGTATTTGTTACGTCTATTATACGCAACTATCTAATTAACGGGTCTTTTATTGACAAAAGGAGGGCTCGGGAGTAAATTGCGCGCCTCAGCTACAGGGGCATCCCAGCCCCCAACGCACTGCCCAGGTGGTGAAATTGGTAGACGACGTGCAGGATGCACTAGTGTCGCGAGAGGCAGGAGCCGGTAGCGACCCCGCGTAGCATGTCGTAACGCGGTATAAAAAAGGCATGCTCTTTAAATCAGGCACAATGCTTGTTTAAAGCCCAGGTGGTGAAATTGGTAGACACGCTAGCTTCAGGTGCTAGTGGGGGCAACCCCGTGGAGGTTCAAGTCCTCTCCTGGGCACCATTATTCCTTTGTTATCCTCAGTTCTATTTATCAAACATGTGAATCTCTTGCGATTTAAATAAACAGATCACCCATCTCACATTTTAAGTACTTGCAGATCGTATTCAATGTATCGAGCTTCACGTTGCCATTGTTGTTCTCTATTTTATTGAGTGTCACATTACCGGTGTTGTTTTCTATCTTATTCAGGGTGGATTGACTGATACCTGGTATTTTTGCGAACGCTCTGTTCTTAAAGAAGGAGAAACAAGACTAACTAACTTAGGGACAGAAATTGAAAAAGATTACAATCGGAACCTGAAGCCCTAAGGATCACAGTATTA
>JAAELM010000292.1 GCA_024226635.1 Oceanicoccus sp.
AAATACTGCTTGAGTTCCTGCTCGCGGTTTTTGGCGGTATTAACTAAGCGGTCAATTTTTTGCCGGTAGTAATAGTACCATTCACCCGAACCTCGCACCCTGCTGGCAGTTTCGTATACCATGACCTGATAGGTCTTTAACAACCCAGTGTATTGTTCTTCACTTTCCGTCGACAAGTCATAGATAATTTCAAACTTCTCGTTGACGGTAAATATACTTTTATCATCCATTTTGCTGAGGTATTTGGCGTATTGTTTTTCGGCCTGAGTTTTTACCCCATCAACCTTGCTGCGAAATACCTCGACGCGATTTTCCGGTTTTTCTGCTGTCATATTAATCGTTGTTTTATGGGCATTGGCCAAAAGCACCAAACCCGTGACAAATACTAGTAATAACACGGGAAGAAAGCCTATCCCTATCCAGAGCTGGCCAAAAGATTGCTTGCGTACCCGCTCTATTTTATCTTCGAGAGTGACTTCGCCAGTTACTGTATCGTCAGCCACTATTTTGTACCCTCGGTCAGTTTTTCTAATTTGGTTTTACGCTCAATACTTAAGTCCTTTAAATCATCCAGGGTCTTATTATGAATATCCAGCCACTTTTTAGAGCCTTTATTCATGCCGGCAAGATCGGTGGTGCCGGACTTGATCGTGGTGACCAGTTGTTGGAAATCCTGCTCACGGGTGACTAAAAACTGTTGGTAGGGGGCGGCCTTTTCCACGCTACAGTCGCTGGCTACCTTTTCTAACTGCTTGGTATAGGCGACGACTTTCTTAAGCTCACTTTTACGAAAGTCCGCCAGTAGCATCAGTTGTTGCTCCAGAGCAATAAACTGCTCTTCAAGGGGACCTTCCCTCTCGACCTGAGAGGCTTCCGTCAAAGCGGAAATTCTTAAGAACATCACAGTCATCCCCGTGGCCATCACAGTGATAATAATGCCCGAGATAGCCATAGCAGTGAACATTAAGACTTTATTCGCCACTGCCTGTTTTTCAACCTTTTTTAATAAATCAACCGGGTTAACCTCGGTTTCACCTTCTTCCCTATCGTCATCTAGCATTTCCTGCTCCTTTGCTTTGTTTACTTTATATATAGTAAGCCAAATTTAGTATTTCACCACCCACAAGTTACTCCCTCACTATTCTAGCTCGCACCAATAAGGGTAATGGGTAAAATAAAGCGCGGTCTTTATCAGCGGCTGTTCAGTCGATCCAGGGGGCTGCAGTCGACTAGACAATAATGCTTTATATCTGGCTAGTTGTGATTGATACTCCGCTACTTCTCGGGCAATAAAATCCCTGCGGCTTTCATTGTCCAGGGGTGTAGATGTTTTGTAATCAACAATCCAAAACACCCCAGCCTCATCAACAAAACAGCGGTCAATAAAATGATTGCGTACTATGCCATCGCTATTCGACATTAACGCTAATTCAGCAAATGATTGCTGATGCCGGGGAGAAAACAACCAGCGCCCCTTAGTATCCGCCAAAGTATTGTTAACCGCTTGCGATATTTTTTCTATCGCTTGCGGCCATAGTAATTCAGGCAGCTTGTGGTAATGCAATAAAGCCTGCAACCACTGTTGTTGCTGTTGCTGATTTTTTTGCAACCAACAATCAACCCCCTGCTTGGCCATCACCTCAAAAATCCAATGGGTAACGCTGCCGGCACACTGGGGCACCGGGTCATTGCTGGCAACAGGGATATTAAGCGCGTTAGCATCCTGCGCTTCGGCCTTATTATCCAGATAATAATCTTTCAGTGGGTTGGGAAAGCTCCACTCGGGAGGCTGCCATGCAGCCGATAAGCGCTGTAAAGGGGCAGTGGATGAAGGGTTAAAATCCAAACCAAACTGTTCAGCATTGCTCGCCACCACAACATCAGTCCACTGCACTTGTTGTTCCAATGCGGGCCAGGCACTGCTAATCAAACTGTTTTTTGGCGGTGCTTTGGGTAATTCGGTTTTGGCATCTTTTCCCGTTGTTAACAGGATATGTAATTGCTTAACCGCTCTGGTGGCCGCCACATAGAATAAACGGGTGCACTCTAAATGTGTGCTTTGTTTTTGTTCGAAACGCAGATAGCGTTAGATGGAATCTTCTTCATCACCGGTTGCGCCTAAAGGGCTCATAATCAGGCCAGAGCTATGGCCATCGGCAGATAAATATTCTCGCCACATTAATAGTGTTTTATCATCGCTGCGAGGCTGTCTTGCCATGCCCGGTAAAATAACCCGGTCAAACTCCAACCCTTTGGCCTTATGAATGGTCATCACATGCAACTGACTGTCCGTTGCTTGCGGGGCGGCATATAAGCGCTGCACCGCCTGCTCAAATTGTTTAATGGAGGGCAATAGTTCGCCCTGCTGATACCTTTCTAACAGATCAAAATAGTCGTCGATAAAATCAAATTCGTAACGGCTATTGACTGCGGCTGCGCCACCCAGCGCCAACCACACGCCTTCAATCCAGCTGCGGGCTGGTTGCCGGCAGCGCTGTTCAAAGGCGGCGCTCAGTACCTGAATGACTACTGATAAACGTTTGCGGCCATGACTACTTAAACCAGCCAGCGCTGTACTATCTTGGATAACAGACCAGATGGAGTGCTTGTTGGTATTAGCTAATAGACGGTGTAAATCGGCATTATCCAAACCCAGCCAGGGTGTTCTTAATAAAGCAGACCAACTAATTCGATCAGCAGTATTAAACAGAGCCTTGGTCAGACTTAGTAAATCTATAATGGGGCTATAGCTGGCCAGGGGGTCAATATCCATAGCATTCCAGCTTAGCCCTGCCCGGCTTAAGGCCGGAATGATATCCTTTAGGTGGCCGCGGTTACGGACCAGGATAGCGATACTGCCCTGCGGGTTTTCCGCCTGGCTCTGCTGCACAAGCTCAACGGTTCTCTGCGCCTCTTTCAAGCGCGCCTCTTCGCCAACAAAACCTTCTATAGTAACTTCACTGCTGACATCATTGGCATTAAAGGCAGCGGCATGTTCAAACGGTACAGCGCCGCGAGATAAGTTTTCTACCAGGGGGAAAGCCTGGCTAAAAGTGGTATTGACCCAATCAACCACGGCGGGATCAGAGCGGAAGTTAACGGTTAATGGCAAATCTTCCAGCTGTACACCATTAATACCCTGTGCTCTCGCCTCTAAAAATAGCCCTACATTGGCTTCCCTAAAACCATAGATGGACTGCATGCCATCACCGACAATAAATAAAGTGTTAGGCTTTTCCGGGTTGACGCTATTATATTCTGACCAACCTTCAAGCAGGCGATGCAATAAACGAAACTGGGGGCTGGCGGTATCCTGGAATTCATCCACTAGAATATGGCAGAGCTGGTGATCCAGTTTCATCGCCAATTCGGTTGGGCTCAGACCATCGCCCAGGGCATCAATAGCCGCTATGGAAATTGCGCTATAGTCCACTTCCCCCTGCTGTTGAAACACAACAGTCAGCTGCGCTACCAACAGGGGTAATAGACGTGCCAGTGACGCTAATACCTGCCACTGCTGCTGATCAAACTCAGGCTCCGGTAAGTGACGCAATTCTACCAACAGTGCCAGCAAGGCATCATTACCATGAAAGGCCTTGAGTAATTCGACGTAATTAGCTTTTAAGGTTTTTGCTAAAGCCTTGTCACCATCCTGGGTTTCGGTAGGAAAGCCTGCGCGCTTATCCACGGTTTTACGCCAATCACTGAACTGGGTCAGTAACATATCGGCAATGGCGCGCCATGCAGCTAAGGCGGATGGATCGGTTGCCGGTAGCTCAATAATACCTGCCAATTGTGTGATCGGTGAATCGCTTTGCTGCCATTGCATATTGCAACCGGCATAATCGAATAACGGCAATAGCTCCGGTGCCACAGGCAGTAATTCGCTATAGAGCTGCTGTAAAATATCAGCCACTAACAGCTGTAGTGTGTGCTCCAGCTTTTCCCTGGCTGCCTCCGGATCACTGGCACTACCAATATGTAATAACCATTGGTCACGACGCTCCAGCAGGCCAATCAGTAAACGCTCTGCCTTAGCCATATCGTTATCGACATGCGCCATTAATACCATTAGATCTTCGGCAAAATGATTCTCTTGCTCCAATTGCTGCAAAAAGTTATGCACCGCCAATTGATAGAGTTGCTGGGAGCTGTCACTAATCTGCGGCTGGGCGCCGAAGTTAGACAGTATTGGCATCTGCCGAGTTAGACTGGCACAGAGGCTATCTATGGTTTGCACTTTTAAGCGCCCGGTGTTTTTCAACAGTTGCCATTGGTGTTGCTCATCACGGGCTAAAGCGGCTTTGGCTAATTGCCAGGTTAGTTGTTTATGGGCCTGTTCCGGTTCGGGGTTATTGGCGGCAAAACGTAAAGCATCAATAATACGATGATGCATTTCAGCCGCTGCTTTGCGGGTAAAGGTAATGGCAAGAATTTCTTCGGGTTGGTCAGCGGTGGCCAATAGCTTTAGCACCCGCTGGCTGAGCAGTTCGGTTTTACCGGAACCTGCTGGTGCGGTAACACAGACAGACTTCAACGGGTTAAGTGCTGCTAAACGCTGCTCATTATCGACCGGTAAATTCATCAGACTTCTACCTGCTTATGGTTAATACGGCAGGTACTACTTAGGTCACAGTATTGACAGGTTTGCGCAGGTTGCTTGGGATCAACGGCAGCCTTGCCAGCCATAAAATCAACGGCCAGTGCGGTTAAGACTTTTTCCCAGTGCTGTTTAAGTTGTGGCCAATCCATTACACCGGCATCGTTTTTGTATTTGTCTTTCCACTGCAGGGTTTTGTCGGGTATTTGTTCGGCACCTACGCCCTTAAGGGCACAACCATCTGTGCGAACCTGGGCATAGGCAATAGCACCCACCGTATCACCGCCATTTTCAGTGAGCATGCTATATAGCGGTAATTGTGGTTCATCGGGGCGATCACCCCACCAACGGTTAATAGAGGTACTGCCGGTCTTATAATCAACAATCACTATACTGCCATCATCCAAGGTGTCGACGCGATCAATACGGGTTTCCAGGATCAGTTCTTTAACATGAAAAGCTTTTTTGGTTTCGGTACCGGTCACGGTAAAGTTAGCCCGCTGTTTTTCCACTGCCAGCCAGGCCAGTAATAAAGACTGTAGACGTTGCTGTTCCAGCATTTTGTAACGCTCACCCAGGCGCTGCGGCGGGCGCTGGCAAAATTCGTTGATGCTGTGGTAGCTGGTTTCTTCACATAGTTGTTTTAATGGATCCTCTGGCAGAGCCAGCAGTGATTGCTGGTTTTTCAGTTTTTGCCAAATCAATTCCAATGCGCGGTGTAATATGGTGCCCCTATCAGCCGCATTCAAGCCTAACTCTGGCTGGGGCAATGCGCGCAAGCCCAGGCGATGAGTGGCGAAGGCTCTAAAAGGACAGGCTGACTGACTGGCAAACAAGCTGCTACCGCCGCGTATTTTTTCATCCGTCGCCATGCTTGGGGCAAAACCGGCATCAAAGGCTTCAAGAGTTTGCGATTCAAAATGACGGCGACGAATTTCTTTTAAAGGCACCAAAGCATCCAGTGAACGACCCAGCAGTTTATCGAGGGTGGTACGGGGGTAAGCTGCAAATAAACCGCTAACCATCGCCGGGTTATCATCAATAACTGCAGGTGAGCTAACCACTATATGTTCA
Organism: Oceanicoccus sp.; assembly: GCA_024226635.1. GTDB lineage: Bacteria > Pseudomonadota > Gammaproteobacteria > Pseudomonadales > Dasaniaceae > Oceanicoccus. The sequence goes on from JAAELM010000292.1 coordinate 5,675, forward strand.
GCACTGCTAATAAAACGCTGGCTTAGATTGCTGGCATAAAGCAGCTCACGTTCCGCAGTGGCATGGGGCATGCCCTGCTCCCGCTGTAGTGAGAAAGGCAGCAATGGATTTGGGCTGGGAGCCGGTGGCCATGCTTTTTCTGACATGGACTGCAACCACAAATGGGAAAACTGCAACCCCGCCGCTTCCAGGGTGCCTAATATTTGCAGGCTTGAATCTGCACTTTGCGGCTGGAATATATGTCTGGAAAGAATACTGCGCAATGCGGTTAATGCGTCGCTATAGGTCATTGCCCCGGACACAACATTTAACGAGCAAAACTCATTAAGGATTTGTTGCCACTGGCTGACTTGTTGGTATTCGATACTGTCGAGGCGACGTTTGCCGGGCCAATTTATCAGCTCTAAAATTTGTTCAAAGAGCTCACGCCATTGCAGCGCGGAGCGAGTGCCGTCCAACTGGTGGCTGCGGGTAATGTTGCCAATGGCCTGTAGCGTTTGTGCAAAGTGCCATGTTTGCCCGTCAAGGTTAAGCTCCGCGTTTTGGTATTTGTCCGATGCTTTTTCAGCCAGATGCCTGAATCTGGCCGTGGATAATTCGAACACCTTCTCTTTCCTAACAGCCACGATTAGCCGACTGATCAACTCACCATCTTCATCTTGCAGTGCATAAAAAGGCGATTGGCAGATGTTTTCTACTGTATCAACATCAAGGGTTTTAAACGCCAGTGATAAGGCATTAATCGCGGCATTGATAATGGGCGCCTCGATTAAGGGGTAACCGGCGGAAAAGTTAAAGGGTATATTGCGCCGCAGGGCCGTATCACCTTGCTTATCTAACGGCTGGTTATAGTCTGGGGCAAACACCTCTAGTAATAAGCGATGAACACCCTGCCGTTGCTGTGCTAAATCCGGAATGACGATAGCGACACGGGCATCGGGCTGGTTTTTTAAGGTCTGCTTTGCCCAGACTGCTGCAGCCAGTAATTCTTGCTGGCTATTATCACACTCAACGACGTTAACAGAGTCGGTGCATGCTTTAGGCTGATAGTGTGAATAACCACCGGCGCAGGTTAATAGCTGCTGGTTAAGCGGTGTTATATCTTCAAAGCCAACGGCGAGAATAGTTTGCGGGGGGCTTAGATTACCCTGCTGGAACGCAGTAATCACACGCTCGGTTATTTTGGCCGAGGGTAGCCAGTGATTGTTGTCACAGCACTGCTCAAATTGATCAATCCAGCCCAACAATACCGATGAATCTTCATCAGCCAGAAACTGATCTCTTAATGACTGCTCACTTAAGGATTGGCGCCAATCAATCAATGTACGGTAGGCACTAGCCGCCTGTTGGGCTGTTGCCGAGGGTCGCAATAAGGCAGCGCCAAGGTCTGAGGTAGTCACTACCTGTTCCCATAGTGCCTGTTCCTGGGTTGGACTAAGGGGTTTGACCGCTAGCGCCAAAGGGTCCGCATTGATAAGCAGTTGTTGCCAGCAACGGTCCAGCCACTGGCTGATGGAATAAACCTCGGGGGCTTCCACCACCGGCGTATTTATTTCAGCACAGGCGATGGCATAGGCACTGCGTATACGGCTGGCCAGACGCTGGTTCGGGGTCAGGATTAATTGACCTGAGACCAGTGACTGCCATATAGGCTTTACATCAAAAAATGAGAGTGCTTGGGGCATGGTAATTTTTATCGCTTATGTCGCTAAATTGTAACCTCAGCCGGCTTAAATACATAGGTTTTAATATATCGACTCCACATCCGCAGCTGATATCAGCTACAATAAGCGGCTAGCTTGGCCACTAACCAGCAAATAAGCGAAGGCAGTAGAAGAATATCAGGATAAAACACCATGAGCGACAGTACCATCAATACACAAGTAGATAATTTAAATGTGGAATCGCAAGAGATTTTGATTACCCCTGAGCAGTTAAAGCAAGACCTGCCCATGTCTGCCACCGCAGCCAGCAGCATTGCCGATAGCCGGGAAGTGATTCGCAATATTCTCGACGGCAAAGATCACCGCTTATTTGTTGTGGTTGGCCCCTGCTCGATTCACGATGTTGATGCTGCACTGGATTACGCCGCTCGCTTAAAAGAGTTGGCCGCAGAAGTTGAAGATACCCTGTATATTGTTATGCGCGTCTATTTTGAAAAGCCTCGCACCACGGTGGGCTGGAAAGGTTTGATCAACGACCCACACCTCAATGACACTTTTAAAATTCAGCAAGGTCTGCATATTGGCCGCAAGCTATTACTGGATGTGGCTGAAATGGGCCTGCCGACTTCCACTGAAGCGCTGGACCCAATTTCGCCCCAGTATATGCAGGACTGTATTGCCTGGTCAGCGATTGGTGCCCGCACTACGGAATCACAAACTCACCGTGAAATGGCCAGCGGCCTATCTTCAGCGGTAGGTTTTAAGAATGGTACTGATGGTGGTCTATCGGTTGCTATGAATGCGATTCAGTCCGCCAGCAAGCCCCATCGTTTTTTGGGGATTAATGGCGAAGGCCAGGTGGCAATCATTCACACCAAAGGCAACCCTTACGCACATGTGGTTTTGCGAGGCGGTTCTAAAGGCCCTAACTATGACTCGGTACATATTGAGCTGACTGAGCAAGCTTTGGATAAAGCCGGAGTTGCCAAGAATATTATGGTGGATTGTTCCCACGCCAACTCCAGTAAAAAACCGGAGTTACAACCTGCGGTGATGGATGATGTTAGTAATCAGATTATTGGTGGTAATCAATCCATTGTTGGTCTGATGATTGAATCCAATATCAATGAAGGTAACCAGTCTATTCCTGACGATTTATCTCAGTTGCAGTATGGCGTTTCGGTAACGGATGGCTGTATTGACTGGGATACCACGGCCACGGCTATTCGTGGTATGCGAGACAGGATTAAAGCGATATTGCCAGGTAGGCGTTAATCCCCCGGTTATTTTGAAAGATAAGACATACCCTCTTCCAAACCTTTAACGGTCAGGGGGTACATATGCCCTTCTACTAACTGGCTGGTTAAATCGATCGAGTGGGTATAATTCCACTGTTGTTCAGGCACTGGATTTATCCATATCACTTTTTCAAAGGTCTCTTTTAAACGGCGCATCCAAACATCACCCGCCTCTTCATTCCAGTGCTCAACACTACCGCCGGACTGAAGAATTTCGTAGGGTGACATGGAGGCATCACCTATAAACACCACCTTGTAGTCACTGGTATATTTGTGCAGGATATCGAGCATATCTAAGCGCTCGGTGTGACGGCGAATATTATTATCCCAGACTGACTCATAGATAAAATTATGGAAATAAAAGTATTCCATATGCTTAAATTCGGAGCGTGCTGCCGAGAACATCTCTTCACAGATTTTGACAAAGGGGTCCATGGAACCGCCCACATCAAAAAATAACAACACCTTAACGGCGTTATGGCGCTCGGGAACCATTTTAATATCCAATAGGCCAGCGTTATTCGCCGTAGAGTGAATGGTATCATCCAGATCCAGTTCATCTTCAGCGCCGGTACGAGCAAACTTTCTTAAACGACGCAGAGCCACTTTGATATTTCGGGTGCCTAACTCAACACTGTCATCAAGGTTTTTAAATTCGCGTTTTTCCCAGACTTTGACCGCTTTTTTGTTTTTGCCTTCACCACCTATGCGCATTCCTTCTGGGTTGTAACCTCCATGCCCAAACGGGCTAGTGCCACCCGTTCCGATCCATTGATTACCGCCCTGGTGCTTGCCTTTTTGTTCTTCCAGGCGCTTATTAAACTCTTCGATAAGTTTATCAAGGCCACCCAGAGATTCGATTTTGTCTTTTTCTTCCTGGGTTAGCTGCTTGCTAAACTCCTGGCGTAACCATTCATCGGGTATTAGTGCTTCCAGTATATCTTCAAGACTTTCCATATCGCGGAAATAGGCACTGAAGCAACGGTCATATCGGTCGAAGTATTTTTCGTCTTTAACCAGCAAAGTGCGACCGAGGTAATAGAACTCTTCCACATCGGCAAAGGCAAGATGGTTTTTTAACGCCAGGATAAGGTCCAGTAATTCCTTGATGGAAACAGGAATACCGGCTCTTTTAAGTAGCTGGAAAAAACTAATTAGCATATTAGTGTGCTCTACTAATTATTGGTTACGCTGCTGACGACGATGCATAAAGGCCAAACGTTCCAGCATATGTACATCCTGTTCGTTTTTCAGCAAGGCACCATATAGGGGCGGTATCGCATTGCTATTATCCTGCTCTTTTAGGATTTCAGCAGGAATATCATCAGCCATTAATAATTTAAGCCAATCGATTAATTCGGAGGTTGAAGGCTTTTTCTTTAAGCCGGGGATTGACCGCACTTCAAAGAATAATTCCAGCGCATCGTTAACCAGCTGTTTTTGAATATCAGGATAGTGTACATCGACGATACGACGCATGGTGTCGTGATCGGGGAAGTTAATGAAATGAAAGAAGCAGCGACGCAGGAAAGCATCGGGAAGTTCTTTTTCGTTATTACTGGTAATAATAATAATCGGACGGTGTTTGGCTTTGATAGTTTCGCCAGTTTCGTAAACAAAGAATTCCATTTTATCCAGCTCTACTAACAGGTCGTTAGGGAATTCAATATCTGCCTTATCCACCTCATCGATTAGTAGTACAACTTGCTCATCTGCCGCAAAGGCTTCCCACATTTTGCCCTTTTTGATGTAGTTGGCGATGTCGTGAACTCTGTCATCACCCAGCTGGGAGTCACGCAGACGAGATACGGCATCGTACTCATACAACCCCTGTTGGGCTTTGGTGGTGGATTTGATATGCCACTGAATTAATGGCATACCCAATGAAGCAGCCACTTCTTCAGCCAGGAGTGTTTTACCGGTGCCAGGCTCACCCTTAATTAATAAAGGGCGCTGCAGGGTCACTGCTGCATTAACGGCTAGCTGTAAATCATCTGTTGCTACGTAGGTATCGGTGCCTTGAAACTTCATAATCAAACCATGCGGATCATTAAAAATGGCCGTACAGACTAACGATTTAAAGATTTATTGACAAGGTCATATTATGTCTTTCGGTATTAATAGCGGCAATGATGGCTATTCGCTGGGACGATGGTAGCGTGATTTACTTATCATCTTCGCTACCGGGGTCAATATCAATCGCATCGGCAGGCAGGTCGACATCTACTTCTTTGACATCCTCTTCTTCACCGGGCAATTGGGAATCCAGGTTTTCTTTTTCAGCTTCAACTTCAACCTCAACTTCGGTGTCGTCATCTTCAATTTCAATATCGAAATTATCACTTTCTTTCACCCCGGATTCTGACCCAGACTCTGTTGCCACAGTTACCTCAGGCTTAGTATCTTCTTTATCCCCTATCTCTTCGTCCTGATCCACTTCGACATCGTCATCGCCCTCGAGAATCTCGGATTGGGTATTGCTGCCTTTAATCATTTTATAAGCAAAGAAGCCCAGCAGCACAACCAGTAGGTTACCTACAACAATAGCGCCGTATAAGCCCATCTGCGCCCAATCAGTACCCTGCTCTACAGACACCTCTGGTTCTGGTTCTGGCACAGACTCTTCAATGGGCTCTG
>JAAELM010000293.1 GCA_024226635.1 Oceanicoccus sp.
ACATGCCCGGCGTTGATGGGATCACTGCCAGTGAGAGAATTTCTCAACAAATCCCATTTTGTCAAATTATTATGATGTCCGTTCAGGGTGAAGCCGATTATCTGCGCCGCTCGATGTTGGCCGGAGCCAGGGAATTTTTAATAAAACCCTTCTCCAGTGATGAACTTGTCAGCAGTATTCGCCGTGTTTATCAACTGGGAGCCAGCCGGCGGCAAGCTATGCCGGTAATGCCAGAAGTGACTATGCCCACGGTGGCCGAAGCTGCGACTCAAACTACCGGAAAGATTGTATCTGTTTTTAGCGCCAAAGGCGGCGTTGGGTGCAGCACTATCGCGGTTAACGTGGCCATTGCTTTGCAACAAAATGCAGCCAGCAAAGTGGCCTTGGTTGATACCAGCCTACAATTTGGCGACATCGGGGTGCTACTAAACCTATATGCCAGCCGCACAATTGCCGATTTGGCCTCCCTTTCTGACGAACTGGATAACGAACTGATTGGCGACGTGTTTATCGCTCATAGTTCTGGGGTAAAAGCGCTTTTGGCTCCTCCCCGCCCAGAAGTAGCCGATACGGTCACTCCGCACCTGGTTACTGATGTATTAGAACGGTTGCGCTCGCAATTTGACGTTATTATGGTTGATACAGGTAGCATGCTTGACGATTTGGTCTTGAATGTTTTGGATGTATCTGATAAAATAATAGTAGTAACAACACCAGAAATACCAGCCATTAAAAACGCCAAACTTTTTTTTGAAGTTACAGAAGCCCTGGAATACGAGCGTGAACGGATTATGTTTGTGCTCAATAAAG
>JAAELM010000294.1 GCA_024226635.1 Oceanicoccus sp.
GAGTTACCCGCTTTAATTGAGGCGATGTAGCAACCCGGACATTTGGTCACCATAATTTGATGATTTACCGGTTAGGGAGATTGGAGATTGGGAGATTAGGAGATTCTGCGTTTGCAATCGCCAATCTCTAATCTCTAATCTCCCGGTGAATTGAATAAGTTATTTGATGCTCATCCCATATTGGAACATATCAGATGCCCTACAAATACCAAAAAGAAAATTTCATCATCACCACCGACCCGGCAACATTTGATGTCGATGTTATCCACGGTTACCTGACCCGTTCATATTGGAAAAGGGGCGTACTCAAAGAACACGTGGCCCGATCACTCAAACACTCTCTGGGATTTGCCCTTTTTGCTGATAACAAACAAAATTGGCTTCGCCAGAGTGGTCACCGACTATACCGATTTTGCCTATCTGTGTTAGGACTTTTCCATTAACATAAAGTTGGTGACCTCGCCGGCAGGAGAAAAGAATCCCAGTCCGGAAGGCCATAATCATCAAGCAGCCAACCCGGGAACTCTATTACGTAATCGGGGTTCTCTGGAGCACCGGCCAAAGTAAACGTGACAATCACGTTGAGATATTTATCTCTGACCCAACCCGGCGGCTGTTGAGCCAGAGTTGGGGTTATGAACCTTAACAAGTTTTCAAATAAATAGGCTACCCCACTCAACAAGGTTTGACCATAGTTGGTTTCCATATTTTGGGCGTGAAACTGCCCAAAACGATGGTTCTGTTTGACCGCCCGATAGAATACTTCAATACGCCACCGCAATAGATAGACCCGCAGGACGTTTTTGTCAGGATAATGCACGTCGGTACACATCAATACCGATTCCAGCATCCCCTTTCGGCGGCGCATTGCCTGACGGACGAAGACCAATTTGACCTTACCTACACCCTTGAGTTCAACCAGCAGAGAGGCCAGCCAGTAGGTCTGGGTATCGCGCTGATAGACTTTGAACTCCTTGTGAGGCAACAAGCCCCACAGTTGAGGCAGGTCATAAGCCTGACCTTTATAGGTGTAGGTAAAGCCCGCTTTGGCTTTGATAACCACCCGTTTGAAGCCCAGGCTTAAGACCGCTTTAATAAACCAGGGCACAAAGAACCAGCGGTCAAAGGTTGCGTTCTCAGCCCGAATATTGGCATCTCGTCCCAGTTGGAGCAAATTGAGGGTCTGGGTCAAGATACCGGTTTCCTGTTTGGCTTGTTCCCGACCGAGAACAAGACTGATGCGGGTGATAGCTTCGGCTTCATCGGTGTCGACTGAGACCAGATAGAGGGTGCGCACCCTATCGGCCATATGTTCAGCCACCACCAGTAGCACCTGACCCACACTGCTGGTGGCCGTCCCCAACGAGGCAAAACGATAGCCCAGATCGGGGTCTTGTATCCAGTGGCGGGGATTGGCTTTGGTCAGCAAGGTTTTGGCCTTCTGTTTCTCCTGGCTACCCTTGAGGGTGTAGACCCGGCTGTTGCTGCTGACCCCCAACCAAGGAATAGCCAACCCAATCAGGCCAGCGATAAACTTTTGACCCAGTTGAGGGCCGGCTACCGTGACCAGTTCCGGCTTATTACCTCCGGCTACCTGCTCTTTGAGGTAGGCCAACACCTGAGCCGGTTTTCGGCCATCCACACCTGCCTGACGTTGCTTCTTTTTAGCCGCCCGTTCGGCCAATACCGTTTCATCAGGCTGATAAAAAGCCGTAAACAAGGGATAATCCTTGCTCCAATCGGCATAGTGAGTGTTGATTATCTCCATCCCTTTGGCAAATACCTTCTCGCTATGCACGAACAGGATATGCACCCCGGGTATCTTGTGGCTATACCGTTTGATCACTTGGGTCGTGTCGGCCATCACCACCCCACTGGACAGGCTGGCAGTGCGAGGGTCAGCCTGCAAACTCTTGAGCAACTCGCTCATCCAAGCTTGATATTGAACGATGCTAACCCGGCTTAACCCCCGATAAAGCTGCTTTTCTTCCAGGCTATCCAACGCCAGCATCGTCATCAACCCTGCGTCTTGGGGCACAATATCTATCAAATTGTGCAAGGAGGTTGCCCCCATTATCCCCATCAGCAGGACCACTATGAAGATAGCACTCAAGGGCAAACCCTCTTTAACTATCCCGACCTTTTCCAGAGCCTCATCCAGCCCTAACTTGTCCCAGAATTGCTGGATGAAAAAACCTCTTCCGGTGGGCGCGGGTTGAGGCGGTCTCTTAGCTCGTTTGGTCCGTAGTAGACGGCGCTGATACTTTTGTTGCTTGACTCGTCGCTCTCGCTTTTTGTGTTTGGCCTGCCTTCTTTTTTCTTGGTTGGTCATCGTTGTCTCCTTGTTTCAGTTTTGGAGACAACTATGCTACAATTTTATTATTTCCTTAAATCTAGTGAGCTGGTTTGGTCGATTTTAATACTAAACTCTAACTTTATGTCAATAAATAACTCTTAATATAGATGATTATCTATGGAAAAGTCCTATTAACCGAGGTCTTTCCAGAGAACGGGGATGCGCTGCTTGGTGTCGACAAAACCAAATCGCTCGTAAAGCGCCCGGGAACGATGGTTATTTTCCTGAGTGTTCAGCGTGATCAGATTAACGCCTCCGGCCAGGGCATCGGA
>JAAELM010000295.1 GCA_024226635.1 Oceanicoccus sp.
ATGATGAAGGCTTGCCGCCAAAAGTAACTAAATTAAAAGACCATTGATTTTGATCTATATCATAATTAAGTTTATAAGGTGGCTTATCTTGACAGACAAAATACATGCTAAATTCGTTTGGTGCCATTTCGACCTGCATTGTCCTGATATCGTCTTCATTCCATACATGGCTAAACTCTATGGCACCGCTACTGGTTAAAGATGATGTTACGGATTTTAAAGAGCGCGAACCATAAGGCGGTGTGCCTGGTGGTATACCGCCTGGGCTTATGTCGTTAATACAAGAAAAGGTAATCCAGTAAGTTGCTAGCCCGCTAGGGTTAAAGTTTATTTCGGCGCTATCTATTGCTATAAAATCTTGCTCAAATAAATCACCTGTACCTATAGTTGATCCTATGCTTATTCTCATGGTTGCTGGGATGTTTGGTGTTATAGACTCAGTAACAAAACTGACAACCCTATCTTCATTCTCTGTGCCCGAGGCAACTGTTACTTGCTGGGATACACCCGCTGTTGCACCATTTACAACTGGCTCAGGTGTTAATAGTGCTGCACCGCTTGACCATGTAACCGTTGACTTGCCGCTTGTAAATAATCGCGTCCATCCTGTTAAATCAATACTAAAGCTAGTGTTTACCAAATCATCCTGAAACAAAGCACCAGAAGCGCCATTGACTATTAACCTGCCGTCTTCGGTTGCTATTGCTGTAAATGCTTCACCTGTAATGTTGTTTGGTATTAATTGAAAAGGGAATGGTCGCGCGTAGTTATCCCCTAAATCTTCCATGAATACTGTACCGTTTCTTGATTCCATAGGGCCAT
>JAAELM010000296.1 GCA_024226635.1 Oceanicoccus sp.
ACCGGTTTCAACAAAGTGTTCTTCGGTAGCCCAGGGGCTATACACTAACTCAGGCACTACACGCAGACTGTTTTTCTTATAACGTTCCAGGGTGTCCGGGTTCAGATCATGCTCCGGCTTAAACTGGCATAGGCTGAAACGGGTTCCACGATCACGCAGTTCATGTCGCAATACGCCCAGGGTGCCAAAGGTACGCATCTCCTTATCGGCAGCATTAGGATTGGTTTTGTTCAGTTGGGAGGCAACACGTTCTAAAAACTTATGCTCTGGATTATTGGGGTATATCTTGCAGAATTTTTGCCATTGACTATCCTGCGTCTCTTTAACAAAACCCAGCAAATCCTCTTCATACAATGCCAGATCACGGTTGTAGTTTTCGGGCTTACCCAATAACCAGTCGTTAGCAACGAACTGATTGATCATATCGTTTTGAAACGTGCTCTCTTTAGATTTATCATACATCATATTTCTTGTTTGCTGGGGAGATGGGATTACTGCGCGTTGCACATCATTGCTCTTGCGCTTCAAGTTTGTCTATCCAGCCTTTTTTTACCA
>JAAELM010000297.1 GCA_024226635.1 Oceanicoccus sp.
CACTGAGGGATAAATAATCTATAGGTATATACAAAGACGCATGGCATAATATTGCCAAGCGTATAAAATAGGGATACCAACCTTTAAACGTACGAGGGAATTATGAAAAGATTTACAGGCAAACTTCCCATATTAAAAAGTCTCTCTACGGACCAAATCCAGAAGTGGTCCGGTGAGTATCAGTTGCTGTTGAAAAGCGTAATTGATAAAGAGGCAGTAGCGGTGGTAGCTTACGTGGAACATGTCCGTGGGTTAAACACGGGTATTGATCAACGTAACCTGGCCAGGAAGATCGTGAGCAGGCGGGCAATGAAGGCCGGAGGCATTGGGGCTATCTGCAGTCTGGGTGGATTTCTTGCTATGCCAATCACCATGCCGGCGGATATGTACATGACCTTTCGGATCCAGGCAAGAATGGCCCTGGCAGTTGCCTATATCTACGGGTGGGATGTTCGTGATGATGGTTTTGCTACGGACATACTCCTCGTAATGGGTGGCAGCGCTGGTATTAGCGCATTGAAGAAATTAGGAATCAAGATTGGGCAGGAGTATACGAAAAAG
>JAAELM010000298.1 GCA_024226635.1 Oceanicoccus sp.
TAGGCATCAGGCTTGGCCAGGCTTTCGACCAGATAATCCGTGACGGTATAGTGTAAACCTGTTTCCTCCGATCGCTCTTTGGCACGCTCTGCGGCGCGTGCGCCTATAGGTAATGCGAATTTTTCACCGAATTGTCCCAGGTTAGGGCAACGTACGGCACTGCCCTGGTCACCCAGGCTGTGACAGGTAAAGCAACGTCCCTTGCCCCAGAATATTTGCTCACCGCCTTCGGGGCTGATTTCTACTTTACCCCCGGCTTTTTTCTCACCACCTGTCATTGCAGTTATCGTAGACCCTACCCAGAGGAAGGCTCCCAGTACAACAAGCAGTACAAAAAAGACTCTTACTACTGCATTAGACATCGGCTTCACCCTCCGCGGATTTGCTGCTATCGGGTTTTTTGGAGGTTAGTGAACCCAACCAGAACATGAAGGCTACCGCCACCATGAAAACCAGCACCGCAAGGCTGACGATCTCAGTCATAGTGTAATTACTAGGGGTATAAGACCAGGCTGAGGTATCACGCATCAAACCGAAGATATGCCAGTCACCGCGCAGGCCTGAACGGATGAAACCCATCAACCCCATATTCATAGTAATCACGAAGGTCAGCAATAGCAGGGCGTACTGACTACGTACCGTCATCTTGCCCCATTGCAACTTGCCGATTTCTTTGGCTCCTTTAAACAGGAACATATCAATAGCCGTAACCAGAACCAGGCAGCTTATGAGTTGCAGAAACTGGCTTACCGCCACGTTGCGTAATAACGGTGAAGCCTTTTCCATGACTACAAAACCGTACACCCCGAGAAAGATCACTACGTTAAAAGCAGTGACCCCGAGATAGAGTCCCTGGGCAAGTTTGCCTCGATCCTTAAGCGCTAGAATTACCGCCGCTACCGCA
>JAAELM010000299.1 GCA_024226635.1 Oceanicoccus sp.
ATGCTAGTATGGTCAAATGAGATCATACGAAGTAACACTAGTCGACGGTCAACAACTGACCGTCATATCACCACACGCTGAACAGGAGGTAAGAGCCAGCGTTGAACAAAGGACGAGAATAAAATGTTTGACGATTATTTTGACCCAAACAAAGCAGCAAGACAAAAAAACAGACGAGCGACGGACATAGACAAGCCGCGCAAGCGTAACACTGTACTAGGCATTGTGTGCCTGGTGATGTATGTTATTGTTGTTAACTATGTTGATTTTTATTAGGGATTGATTATGTATCAGGTTAAGATTTTTAGTTCGTATAGTAAATTGTGCGTTTTAACGTTTGACGAAATGTTAAAGCGCCAGGCTTATGATTTTGAGTCCCAGATTTTACTAGGCTTGTCAGACGATTATTATACCGATGTTGTTGAGGTTTAATGCGGGCAATGGTTGAAGTCAAAGAGGATATGATATCTAAGCCTTGAGACGAGAGGTTCGATTCCTCAGCCCGTCCCTACTGCGAAAGTGTAGGGCGTATTCACATGATGATTGTGGCTCAGTTGGATAGAGTGCTGGGTTCCGGCCTATTATAGGCTCGGCACCCAGAGGTCGCTGGTTCGAGTCCAGCCAGTCATCAGTTGAATGCGCTAACAGAAACAACTAACGGGAATCCTACGTAATCATTGTGAATTGCGGGGTGCGCGATTAGTAGCTAACGAGTTACTAAAAAACGTTAGCGCATTATTCATTAATCAGGAGGCAGCAAAATGAAAAGCAAGACAATTAAATTTATCGTATTAACTGGGCTGATTGCGTTTAGCTCAAGCACATTTGCTGGATTCGACTGGGAGGGCGCAGACGAATACCCGCCTAAACCAACTTGGTTCGAGTGGTTCGGCTTTTAGTTTAGCCCAAAACCAACGAGGTTCAAACAGTTAGCGCCGTTTGTAAATCCCGTGGGCCTTTGCCAGCATTAACGTGCTGGCTTTTTTTTGCCTGTTTTCATGGTATCATGTGGGTATATGGGCGCTTCTACTGCTACTGAGATTTACAGATTTAATGAAGACGATCAATGTAGTACGTATGATTCATTCACGCACTTATCATATTATGATGATGAGTGTATGGTCGCGGGCTTGATAAAGTTCAATCGATCGATGCGTAACGAGTTGTTTGATCACTTGCGCGGCAAAGGTGTCAAATGGGTTAGGTACACGCACAAGAAGCGTAAACGAATTATTTACTTGGGGTAAGATATGTCATACACAGCTACAAAAGAGCAAAACTTAAAACAAAGCACGTTCGAGAGACTACAGGCGGATTCTTCATCTTTGCAAAATATGGCTGTATCTTGGAAGAACACACTTGTTTCTTTGCGGGAAAAAAGCACACTGGAAGAAAATACGGACCTGGACGTAGAGAAAGAAAAATTGGTTAGTTTTTTGACTGAACTATTAGAGGACTAATAGCAAGTGGCTGCGCCAGCTATTAACAACATACAGAGCACGTCAAGCTCTCTGACGCTATCGTATACAGTGCCTACTGTCACAGATGGTCGGCTAGTTGTGATGGTTGGGATAGAGGATGTTGGCAACAACAATCCTATCACTGGCGTTACGTTTGGTACGGCATCATTAACGCAAGATGCTGACGCCGTATCGGTTCTAGGCAGTAACGCAAACAGGATGGCGATCTACTCGCTGGCCTCGCCCACGTCCGGCACTGACACAATAACGATATCGGCAAGTAATGAGCGTATAGGCATAATTGCGTTCACACTTAGTGATTGCGGTGCAAAAACTGACTCAGACACAGACGTAGTTGGCGGGTCCAGCGCAACGATGACAACCGATGTTACTACGGTTGGCTCTGACAATATCGTTGTATCATGTACGAACAATTCTACAACAAGCGCAACAACAAACCCGGCTGGGACTACTTCAATAGCAAACGTTGTGGCCAGCGGTACTGTTAGGTTCCAGTCTTTCTATGAAGATGCAGCAACGGCGGGGCTTGTAAGTACAACATCCGCCTTGTTTCCTGTACGTTCAGCTATGGCAACGGTTAGCTATGCGGCTAGTAGTGGTGGTGGAGGCCCAACATACTCACTAACTCTTGATTCGGGCGCGTACTCTTATACAGGTTCATCGGTAGCGCTTGCTGCAAATAGGGTGATATCTATTGACGCTGGCGCGTATGCTTATACGGGTTCAAGTGTAAACCTTGCGGCGAATAGGGCATTAACGATTGATGGCGGCTCATACTCGTATAGCGGTAGTGCGGTGTCGTTATCGGTTGGCAGGGCTATAACGCTAAACGCTGGCAACTATTCATATTCAGGTAACGCGGTTGCATTAAAAGCAAGCCGTAAAATCAGCATTGATAGCGGCTCGTATTCATATACGGGTAACGCGGTAACGTTGACATATAACCCTAGCGGCGGGCCAACGTACCAGCTAACGCTTGATCCAGGCGTTTACAATTACACTGGTATCGATGTACCGCTGGCAGCAAACAGAAAGCTAACCATTGATAGCGCAAGCTATAATTATAGTGGGAATGATGTTTCTTTATCCGCTAACAGGGCGATCGCGGTAACTCCAGGTAGTTATTCTATATCCGGCCAAGATGTTTCGCTAAGAGTGTCAAGGGCGATCACGATTGACGCAGCATCATATGACTACAGCGGATATCCGGTAACGCTTAGTTACTCAGGCCAGATAATTTCACTTATTAGCGGCTATAGCGTAGAATACAAGCAAGATGATACAGCGGGCGGCTACAAACTTGATGACGTTAGCGCCGATTACGAAAAAGATTACATTACAGCGAGGTTTTTATAAATGGCTACTTTTAACAAGTATCAAAACGGAGTGGGAGTGCTAGTCACCACTGCCAACGCAAGCACTGACTCATTCAAGTTTGCGTTAACCAATACAACGCCAAACGCCGCAACACATACAGTATTGGCAGATATTAGTCAGATTTCATCCGGTAACGGGTATGCGGCTGGCGGATCTGCGGTTGCGGTTACTGGTGGCGAGTCCGGCGGCACATATACGCTTTCGCAAGATTCCACGGTAACAATCACAGCGTCAGGTGGTAGCATTGGTCCTTTTAGGTACGTTGTTTTTTATGATGATACCGTTGCAAGTGATCCGTTGTTTAGTTACTTTGATTATGGTTCGAGCATTACGCTTGCTGACGGTGAAACGTTTGATATTGGCGCGGCCTCAACTCTATTTACAGTGATTTAAATTATGCAAAATGTGATCGTAAAAGGTTTAGATAATCCGGTTGTGATGACATTTGCATTCACGGGTGACTTTGCCGCTAGTGGACTTAATACGTTCACTAGCATTCAGCTTGTAATAGGTGGCGAAACTTACACTACAGACGGCACGCCCGATAATCTGTCAATTGAGAGTGATACCGAATTACGATTGAAAATAGGTGACACCACCGCACTTGCTGCGGGTAACTATTTGCCAACTATTACGGGTTTTAGCCTTACTTATAACGACGGGTTTATGTTAAGCGGTCAGTGCAAACCGATCCTTGGCAATATTAAGGTGTGCTAATGGAAAAGAAACCAGGCAGCTATTATTGCAAGATAGCAAACACAAAGTTAAACGAGGCGGCCATAGCTAAATGCTATGAATACCTTGATAACTTTCATCCCGACAACGACAACGAAACTGACGAAGTAATCCC
>JAAELM010000300.1 GCA_024226635.1 Oceanicoccus sp.
ACTGCTCCAGTTTGTAGTTCTGAAAAACTGGAATTTGCTTGAAATATTCATACAACTCAATTTCCATATATCACTTTGACCCCAAATAATTCCGGATGTCATCATTGTGTGAGTTCTTCAATAATTGCTCGGTAGCCGATAAAGCAATAACTTGTCCGTTATTAATGAAAGCCGTCTGCTTCGAAGCCAGCATGGCATCGACTGGCTGATGGCTAACCATTAACGCTATCATGTTATTACGCGTCACCAGTTCGCGTAAAACTTCGATAAGTTCTGCGCGTAGCGCCGGTCCCAGCGCAGCAAAAGGTTCGTCGAGCAACAACAACGGTTGTTTACGCACCAAAGCCCTCGCTATCGTCACGCGTTGTTGCTGCCCGCCCGATAGTTGCTGGGGTTTTCTTTTTTGTAGCCCTTGCAGACCTAGCGTGTTTATAGCCTGATCAATATCTCCAGCTTCGTCATTCGTTAACTTCAGCGAAGGCTTGATGCCCAGCGCAATATTGGTAAATACGTCTAGGTGTGGAAACAAATTATGCGACTGGAATACCATGCTCAATGGCCTTTGCGATGGGCTTAATTGACTAATCAGTTGATCATCAAGCAACACTTCACCGCTTTGCGCCAGGTTAAATCCTGCGATTAAATTCAACAAGGTGGATTTACCGGAACCGCTTGGGCCGATGTTACTGAGAATTTCACCACGCCTGACCTGCAAGTCGAAGCACATCTGCTGATCATCACAGCTATAACTAAAAGTCAGCTGATTGACACTAAGCATGGTCTTGCCCACCGACAAATCTTTCCAGCACCCAGAATACCAACAGGCATAAAGACAACAGAAAAGCTGCACTGACCGCTGCCTGCGAAATCAGATAG
>JAAELM010000301.1 GCA_024226635.1 Oceanicoccus sp.
AACAAGCTTGACCAAAACCAGATTAAAAAGCTACATGAGTCAGGTAAAGATGCCAAAGAAATCAGCCTAACTTTAAAAATTAAGGTTGAAGCTATCGAGGCTTTCTTACCTAAAAAGAAAACTAGAGCTAAAGCAAAAGCAAAGAAAGAGGATTAGATAATGGCCAGTACCGTTGACATTTGGAATTTGGCGCTCAACCTTGTTGGCGGTGACTTTGTTATTGATCCGTTAGAAAACTCAACCGGCGCTGAATTGTGTCGGTTACATTACCCTTATGCTTTGGGGTTTGTTTTGGAGGCTGTCGATTGGAATTTCGCAACAAAGCGTATTGAGGTTGCAGAGTCCGCCACTGTAGAGCCTGCTTTTAATTTCCAAGCATCCTTTAAAGTGCCAGATGATTGCTCACGTATTATTGAAGTGTGGGACAACAAGCGAGGCAATACAAACACTCGCTATACCCATAACGGGTTACAATGGCAGCAAGAAGGCCAATATATTAACGCCAACACTAAAGAACAAGTCTGGGTTAAATACATTGAAAAGGTTGATGATCCAAACCGTTTTACCGATTCATTTATAACCGCTTTAGCTGCTAATTTAGGTTCACGGCTAGCTGTTCCAGTCGCAGCAAACAGGCAATTAAAATTAGATTTACTTAATGAGTATAAAATCTTAGTTGACGAGGCAGCAGCCAGCGATGGTATGACCGGACGCACAAAAGTTATGCGCTCTAACATTCTAATAGGGGCTAGGCTTAGATAATGAATATTTACCCTATACAAACAACTTTTACGTCAGGTATATTGTCGCCACGTTTTTGGTCGCGCAGTGATTTGCCACAATACCGTTCAGGGCTTAAAGATAGTGATAACATGATTGTTACTAGGCATGGTCCTATGGAATCGAGAAGCGGTACAGTATTTATGGAAGATTTAGGAGATAACTATGCGCGGCCATTTCCTTTTCAATTGATACCAAATAATGTCACTGGTGAGGCATTCACAGCAATAGCAACCGAAGATGGCAGGCTGATAGTTAATGGTGCCTCTGGTACCTTGTTTCAGGATGACTTGGTAAACACTAGTTTTAGTATTGATTTAACAGGCTGGACTCGTTTATTTACAAGCGGCAAGTCAACGGTTACATGGTCAAGCGGTTCGGCACTATTAACACCTGAGCCAGTTGTAAATGGTG
>JAAELM010000302.1 GCA_024226635.1 Oceanicoccus sp.
ACAACATTTTACTAATAATATTATGTATTCACTACAAAATAATATTTCTTCGGAATTACATTCGATATATTTATAATCATCAAAATAAATTATCAAATTTCATATGCATTTCATTTTTACAATATAATAATAAGAAATATTTATTACACAAAATAATTATTGAGACATCATTAAAAATAAATTCAACAAAATTTCATTTCCATTTGATGCAATACAAAGCCACCAACCAGCCATATAAGTTACAGTCGACGGAGAGGTCGCCCTCTCCGCCTCTGCTTCAAATCCGTGCGTGCTACTTTCACAACACACGGCTCCTGAGTATTAAGGCTGTTGTCATCAGCACCGCCTAAACCGTTACCCGTTTAGGCCGCTTGGCGAATGAACGATTGGAGGTAGACGTTAGTCCGAGCTTCACTACGTCCGAAAACGTGTGTCATAAGCTTCGACCTCGTGGTCGTGCCTAAGCCATCCCTAATACCCGCCCTACGTCAGCATATCCCAAGCATTACCTTGGGCCTTGGCTTCTTAGGGCATCCTGCCCCCTGGGGCATCCGGTTGGTTACCTACTCAGTCAAAGCTGAGAGCCGTCAGGGGGTTACTCCGTTCCACGCGCTGATTGGTTTGTGACCGTAGGTCGGTACTTTACGCCGGGTTCACTACGAGTGAATACTACATCTCAAGCGACGATGTAGCCTGGAACCTTCCCCTTTTGGGTCCTGTCTGTTAACCAGCGTAGACAGGTCGTTATTGACGACGCTTCAACCATACCTTCGCTTGCGCTGACCATAGTCACTTGCTAGACGGGATAGCAACGTCTGGTTCGTCACTTTCCGC
>JAAELM010000303.1 GCA_024226635.1 Oceanicoccus sp.
GGGAATGGCGTTACTTTGCGGGAATGGCGTTACTTTGCGGGAATGGCGATTCAAAAAAACACTTGTTCCAGCCCTACCGATACCCTACATTAGTCCCAACGCGATAAGTATCCGTAAAAACTAAATTGCTAAAGGAACAACTCGATGGATTTTGCTGCAAGTTTAATTTCAAGCCCACTGGTTTGGGTCACTGTTATAGTGCTTTTTACCTTAAAGAAAGGCATTTATTTTGTCCCACAAAACCGTGGCTATGTTATCTATACCCTCGGTAAATACGATAAAACCTTAGGCGCCGGCCTTAACTTTATTATCCCCTTTGTGCAAAGCGTCGCCGCTGACCGCAACCTCAAAGAGCAATCGCTGGATATAGCTTCGCAATCCGCTATCACCAAAGACAATATCTCGCTGGATATCGATGGCATTCTATTTATGAAAGTCACCGATGCCGGTGCGGCCACCAACAATGTTACTGACTATAAAATGGCTGTTACGCAATTGGCCATGACCACTATGCGTAATGCGATTGGCTCAATGGAACTGGATGAGTGCTTCCAAAGCCGGGATACCATTAATGCCACCATCCTTGCGGCTATGACTGAAGCCACCCAGCCCTGGGGTGTAATGGTGACTCGCTATGAGATTAAGGATATTTCTCCACCGCAGTCTATTCGCGAAGATATGGAAAAACAAATGACTGCGGAGCGTGAAAAGCGCTCTGTAATTCTTACTGCTGAAGGTGTAAAAACTGCAGCCATTACTGAAGCCGAAGGCCAAAAACAAGCCCGCGTTCTCGATGCAGAAGCGGCCAAGATGGAACAAGTACTAGCCGCCGAAGCAGATAAAGAAGCCCAGGTATTGGAAGCCACGGGTAAAGCAGAAGCTATCAGGCTAGTTGCCATAGCGGAAGCAGAGGCTCTTGAAAAAGTGGGCCAGGCGGCCGCTACTAATGAAGGTCAAAAGGCAGTGGTTTTAAGCATTGCTCAAGATGCTATTGCCGCGCATAAAGCAATCGCAGACCAAAGTACACTGGTGCTTTCTGACGGTAAGACTGGCGATAATATTTCGAATACAGTGGCTCAAGCCATTGCCGTTTCAAATGCTATTAATCATCCACAAGTTTAAGAGTTAGCCAATGGATATTGTTCAATACTTTTTAGACGATCATGCCCGCCTGCTGTTTTTGTTATCGGGTATTAGCTTTGCTATCGAACTGACAATTATGGGGCTTGGTGGCCCGTTACTGTTTTTTGCTATTGCGACTTTTATCACTGGTATTTTAGTCAGCGCCGGAGTGATTACCGGCTGGGAAAGTGAAATTTTAGTGGTGGGCGTCTTAACCGCTGTTATCGCGATTACACTTTGGAAGCCCTTAAAGAACCTGCAAAACAATGGCGGTGGCCCCGATACCAGCAGCGATATGATTGGGCAGAATGTCGCCTCCTCCAGTGAGATTACCCGCCATGGCGGCACAATTCGTTATTCCGGGATTGATTGGAATGCCCGACTGGATGCAGAGTGTTCAGTGGATAATATTGCTGAGGGGGAGCGGTGTTTGATTACTGCTGTCGATGGCAATGTAATGATTGTCCTGCCTGCCAATTAGATACCCTGTCTCATTCCCGCCTTCGCGGGAATGACGGTGCCTACTGCCTGGAGGGCTCTGACATGGCATCGTAGGCCAATTCAGCCTTGCCAATAACAGCAACTTCTTTTTGCCACTGCTTCTCATCACCGCCGCATACCATACAGGACTCTTTCATACCCAAGGCACTAAGCCCGCCACAGGAGCCCTTAATAGGCTTGTTAGACAGAATCACGCCCACCGCCATAATGATAACGATGATCAACATCAGTCCAAATGCGAGAAGTATTGTAGCCATATCAACAAACCTTAATTAAATGCTTAGGGTAATCACTAATGCCGCCATTTTACGCCAGAGCTGTGCTTGTGGCCAACCCTGTTCCCAGCCCTGCTCCCAGCCCTGCTCCCAGCCCTGCTCATAGTTATTGCAGATAGGGTTTAAAGGCTTCGCTATATTGGGCTGCAAAGCCCTGCTCGGTTTTCACCAGCATATAGATAGCCAAGCCCTGCTGCTCAGCCAGTTGCAATGCCTTCTCAGGCCCCAGTACATTTAAGGCCGTGGCCAAACCATCTGCATAGGCGGAAGAATCCGCGATCACCGTGATAGACGCCAGAGAATGATCAGTAGGATAACCCGTGGTTGGATCGATCGTATGGGAATAACGCTTGCCGTCTTGCTCAAAGTAATTGCGATAGTCACCGGATGTTGCTATTGAAACACCACTGACCTGCACGGCCTTATTCGACTGGCCAAAGGCATTGGCATCAGGCTGCTCTATGGCTATACGCCAGGGCGTACCGCGAGGACTATTACCCGCCAACCTCAACTCGCCACCGATCTCTACCATAAAATCAGTATAACCCGCATAAAGTAATAGCTCAGCGACTTTATCCACACCATAGCCTTTGGCAATAGCCGAGAGATCAAGAATAACCGGCTTGGTTTTGCGGATACTATTATCGTCCAAAGCTAACTCAATCGCCTGGAAACCACTTTGTTCTAACAGCGCTTTAATGTTGCCAGCATCCGGTACGGTTGATGGCATATCCAAACCGTCAGGGCCAAAGCCCCATAGATTAACCAGCGGCCCAACGGTAATATCAAAAGCACCACCAGTCAGCCAGCTTAGCTCCATACTCATCACCAAAATATCAAACAGGTTAGCACTGACATTAACCCATTCACCGACCAGAGCCCGGTTAAATTTAGACAGCTCTGAATCATCTTGATAGGTCGACATCTGCTGATTGATTAACAATAACTGTTGATCAATCGCCTGCTGTAACTCCTGTTGATTGCTTTTGATACCTTCTCTTTCAAGCACGGTAATATGATAGGTAGTGCCCATGGTTGAGCCGGCCAGGGTAAAATGCTCTTTACCAGAGTCACCGCAACCCGCTATAAACACAAACAAAAAGAGCAGCGAAGCTGCTCTTTGGTATTGGATGAATAGATTCATAATTTAAGTGCAGTCATAGATAGTACTTAAAATTCATCCAACATAATATTTTCATCTTCCACACCCAGGCTGTGCAGCATATTGATAATCGCTGAATTCATCATTGGTGGACCACACATATAGAACTCACAATCTTCAGGCGCCGAATGTTCACCCAGGTAATTGTCATGTACAACATTGTGAATAAAGCCTGTCATGCCCGTCCAGTTATCTTCTGGCTGCGCATCACTTAATGCCAGGTGCCAGTTAAAATTTGGAAACTCTTTGGCCAAGGCATCAAATTCATCAGCGTAAAATACTTCACGCAATGAACGCGCACCATACCAGAATGAAACTTTACGGTGGGTACCAATACGCTTAAGTTGGTCGAAGATATGTGAACGCATAGGTGCCATACCTGCACCACCGCCAATAAATACCATTTCTGTTTCATTTTCTTTGGCAAAGAACTCACCGAACGGACCGAATACTGTTACCTTATCACCTGGCTTCAGGCTAAATACCCAGGATGACATTTGACCTGCTGGCAGACTGAGGTTATTTGGCGGAGGCGTTGCACAACGGATATTAAACTTAACAATACCCTTCTCTTCCGGGTAGTTAGCCATTGAGTAAGCACGGATAATCGGCTCATCAACTTTTGATTCAACATCAAAGAAACCAAAACGCTCCCAATCACCTTTGTACTCTTCACCCACATCAAAGTCGCTATATTTAACATGATGAGCCGGAGCTTCAAGCTGCACATAACCACCCGCGCGAAATTCTACACTTTCACCTTCGGGTAACTTCAGGGTTAGCTCTTTAATAAAAGTCGCAACATTGGGATTACTTTCAACGGTACATTCCCACTGCTTAATACCAAACACTTCTTCTGGTACTTCAATTTTCATATCCTGCTTAACTGGAGCCTGGCAGGATAAACGCCAGCCTTCGCGAGATTCGCGAGGGGTAAAGTGCGGCTCTTCCGTTGGCAGCATAGAACCACCACCGTCATTAACAATACACTTACACTGCGCACAACTACCGCCACCGCCACAGGCCGAAGCCAGGAAGATATCGTTAGAAGCCAGAGTTTGCAGTAACTTATCACCCGCCGGAACGGAGATAGTTTTCTGGCCATTAATTTCAATATTGACGTTACCTGAACTCACCATACGAGCACGGGCGAATAAAATCACTGCCACCAAAGTGATGACGACGACTGTAAACATGCCTACGCCGAGGACAATTACCTGATTCATACTAATGCGCCTCTTATAGATCAATGCCGCCGAAGGACATAAAGCCTAACGACATCAAACCAACAGTAATAAACGTAATACCCAGGCCTTGCAAGCCATCCGGTACATCGCTGTATTTCATTTTTTCGCGGATACCAGCCAGCAAGATAATAGCTAATGCCCAGCCCACACCGGAGCCAAGACCAAACACTACTGATTCACCGAAACCGTAGTCACGCTCAACCATAAAGAGTGAAGCCCCCATGATTGCACAGTTAACCGTGATTAACGGTAGAAATACACCCAAAGCGTTATAAAGAGCCGGTACAAATTTGTCCAGGAACATTTCCAGGATCTGTACCAGCGCTGCGATAACACCGATATAACTCAATAAGCCAAGGAAGCTTAAATCAACCGTGGCAAAATCCGGGCTTAACCAAACTAATGCACCTTCTTTTAAAAAGTAGGTGTAGATCATGTAGTTAACCGGTACGGTAATACCCAGTACCACGATAACTGCTATACCCAGACCAATCGCCGCCTGCATTTTTTTGGACAATGCTAATAAAGTACACATGCCCAGGAAGAAGGCCAGCGCCATATTGTCAATAAAGACAGAGCGCACAAATAAACTTAGTAACTCTTCCATTACATTGCCTCCTGCGCGTTAGTGGTATTCGAAGTAATCTTAAACTCCGACTCTTCCACTTGCTCTTTCTTCCAGGAGCGTAGTGCCCAAATGAACAGACCGATCAAGAAGAAGGCACTAGGCGGCAACAGTAATAAACCGTTAGGCTGATACCAACCGCCATCATTAACCAGCGGCAGAATTTCAATACCCATCAACTTACCTGAACCAAACAACTCACGCACAATCGCAATAGCAATCAAAATGGCTGAGTAACCTAAACCGTTACCAACGCCATCAAAAAAGCTCGGTAGCGGCGGGTTCTTCATCGCAAAGGCTTCAGCACGTCCCATCACGATACAGTTAGTTATAATCAAACCAACAAAAACTGACAACTGTTTGCTGATTTCATAGAAATAAGCCTTTAACACCTGGTCAACCACGATTACTAATGACGCGATAATCACCATCTGCACAATAATGCGGATGCTATTGGGGATTACGTTACGGATAATCGAAATAGCGGTGTTAGAACAAGCACACACCACGATAACCGACATACACATAACCAAGGTAACTTTTAAACTTGAAGTTACCGCCAAGGCAGAACAAATACCCAGCACCTGTAAAGCTATCGGGTTATTTTTAAAAATGGGATCGACTAGCGAATCCTTAACTGTAGACATTATCCTGCCTCCCCTGAACGTAAATTACTGAGGAATTTCTGAAAACCTTTCTCACCCAACCAGAAGTGCACCAGGTTAGTAACACCGCGACTGGTTAAGGTAGCACCGGCCAGACCATCAACTTCGTAGTCCGCATTGGCGCTGCCAGGTGTGACTGAGCCTTTAATCAAACCGACTTCCACTTCGCCGTTTTGGTAAACTTTTTTACCCGGCCATAGTGATTTCCACTTGGGGTTATCGATTTCTCCACCCAACCCCGGTGTTTCGCCATGCTCGGAAAAACCTAAACCGGCGATAGTATTGCCATCGTTTTCCAGCGCGATAAAACCGCGCATGGTTGACCAAAGACCATAACCGCGAACAGGAAGGATAATTTTCTGTAGTTCACCTTTAGATAACACCAGATAGACCATGGAATAGTTTTCACGACGTGAAATCTTGGCCAGGTCATCTTCGCCACTTAAAGCTTCAGACAGCGAATTATCTTTAACCGCACGACGCTGGTCATAGGTGGCAACATCAACCACATCGGTATAGCGACCGGTTTCCAGATCCACTACTCTAGCGGTAATCAGGCGATTGTATTGATCTTCAATACTTTCATCTTTGTTAAGCATGCCGGCCGCAGCAAGGATATTGCTGTAACGGTCCAGCTTTTTATTGGCGTCCTGCTGGTCTTTTAATAGTACTGCGGCACTGGATACCACCAGCGAACAGACAATACATAGAACCAGCGCAACGATAATCGTCTTGGAGGTAGTTTCTTTATTAGCCACGGGCGAGCCTCCGTTTAATGTTAGCTTGCACCACAAAGTGGTCGATCACAGGAGAGAATAAGTTGGCAAATAGAATCGCCAGCATCATACCTTCTGGGAATGCAGGGTTTACCACACGAATCAGTACCACCATCACACCGATCAATGCACCAAACCACCATTTACCGGCATTGGTCATTGAGGATGATACGGGGTCGGTCGCCATAAAGATCATACCGAAGGCAAAACCACCAACGGTTAAGTGCCAGTACCAGGGCATGGCAAACATCGGGTTGCTATCGGAACCGAGTAGATTCAATAGGGACGATAAGGCAACCATTCCAATCATAACGCCGCTAACAATTCGCCATGAAGCAATACGCGTCCAAAGCAGAACCGCACCACCTAACAGAATCGCCAGGACAGAGGTTTCACCCATGGAACCAGCTTCAAAGCCTGCAAACGAATCCCACCAGGTTAATGAGTTTTGCAGGGCCACAACGCCATCGCTAGCTACAACCGATAAGGCCGTTGCACCGGTGTAACCATCAACCGCAGTCCATACTGCATCACCAGACATAGAAGCCGGGTAGGCAAAGAACAGGAATGCACGGCCGGTTAATGCCGGGTTAAGGAAGTTTTTACCGGTACCACCGAAAACTTCTTTACCGATAACCACACCAAAGGTGATACCCAGCGCAACCTGCCATAGGGGAATCGACGGCGGGCAAATCAAGGCAAATAAGATAGAGGTAACAAAGAAACCCTCGTTAACTTCGTGGCCACGTTTCATGGCAAATAGGACTTCCCAGAAGCCACCTACAATAAAGGTAACCGCATAAACGGGAACGAAGTACCAAAGACCATACCAGAAGTTATCCCACATGCTCGCAGGATCATTACCGGCAAAGGCTGAGATCAGGCCAACACGCCAGTCATCAGTCATTACCAGGCCGGTTTCGGCAAGAATAGTATTAGCCTGAAAACCAATATTCCACATACCAAAGAACATGGCTGGGAAAACACATAACCATACGGTGATCATAATGCGCTTTAGATCAACACCGTCACGGACGTGGGCTGTGGTTTTAGTAGTATGACCAGGAGAGTAGAAAATGGTATCTGCCGCTTCATACAGCGCAAACCAGTTTTCGTATTTACCGCCTTTATGGAAGTGCGGCTCCATATCGTCGAGTACTTTCCGCAATGCGGGGAATTTGACCGCCATGATTAACCCTCCTTCTCTATGCGAGTGAGGTTATCGCGGAGTATTGGGCCATACTCATACTTACCTGAGCAGACATAAGTACACAGCGCCAGGTCTTCCTCATCTAATTCTAAACAACCCAGGTCTTGCGCCATGGCGGTATCGCCAACGATTAGTGAACGCAATAATTGGGTAGGCAAAATATCTAGTGGCATGATTTTCTCGTAGCTACCTACGGGAACCATAGCTCTTTCACTGCCGTTAGTGCTGGTAGTGAAATCTAACAATTTGCTTTTGGTAAACTGGGAGATATAGATGGCAAGGTTTGAGTGCCTGGCAACGCCCGGTGACATCCAACCCATAAATTCACGCTCATCACCTTCCAGTAGTACGCTAACCTGTTGATGGTATCGGCCAAGATAAGCCACGGCACCGCGAGCTGTACGACCGCCTAAAACAGAACCGGAAATCACACGGTTGTTCTCAGGCTTAACTTTACCAGCGGTTAACTCTTGCAGATTGGCACCTAAACGCGTTCTCACTAACTCAGGCTTATCAACCTGCGGACCCGCTAATGCCACCACACGCTCAACCGATAGTTTGCCCTCAGCAAATAGCTTGCCGATGGCGATAACATCCTGATAACCGATAGACCAGGCGATTTTATTGGCGCTGACCGGGTTCAGGTAATGCATATGAGTACCAGCAAGCCCTGCTGGATGTGGGCCGGCAAACTCAACGGCCTCCACTTTGGCAGCACCGGTTGAGATATTGGCGCCTGGGGCTGTACTAACAAAGACCTTATCACTCAGCTTGCTCAATGCGTTTAAACCACCTTCGAAGGCCGCCACCTGCTCAGCGATAATCACTGAAGGGTCAGCCGCTAGTGGGTGGGTATCAATGGCAGTAACGAAGATCGCAGCCGCTGTTGAATCGGGTGCGGGTACGCGACTGTAAGGACGGGTGCGCAAGGCTGTCCACTGTCCTGAGTTAACCAAAGTATCGACAACCTGCTGTCGATCCATGGCATTAACATCGCCTGACGCAAAGGTTTCAAACTCGTCCTCTTCCACATCGATTACAACCGACTGGAATACACGCTTATCACCTCGGTTAATGGCCGATACGATACCGGTAGCAGGTGATGTATATTTCACACCCTCGGTTTTCTTATCGGTGAATAGTAGTTGACCGGTCTTGACGCGATCTCCAACTTGCACGGACATTGTGGGCTTCATGCCTACATAGTCAAAACCGACTAAAGCAACAGAGCGTGTTTTCGCCCCCTCACTAATAACCTGTACTGGTGCACCGGAGATAGGCAAGTCCAAACCACGACTGATCTTAATCATAGATATGCCTGACACTTGATAGTTAAAAAACTTGTAATATTAAGGATCTGACTCAACAGGAGAACAAATTCCATGGCTAAGGATAGACCAGGAATCGTACTTTTTTCGTTGAT
This sequence comes from Oceanicoccus sp., assembly GCA_024226635.1. Classification (GTDB taxonomy): domain Bacteria; phylum Pseudomonadota; class Gammaproteobacteria; order Pseudomonadales; family Dasaniaceae; genus Oceanicoccus. Next base: position 9,007 of record JAAELM010000303.1, read on the forward strand.
ATTTCGGCCCCGCAAGGACATGCCCTTAAAAATGGCGCAAGTATAAAGATCTGGGGGCACAAATGCCATAGCTAGTGGCCGCATTGGGTTGATTTAAAAGGCATTTTTTGTGGGTTCGGAGGCGATTTGGAGCAATTTCATTATTCAGGGGGGAAATGGTGGCAGGTTTACCTCTCATTCCACCGTCGTTCCCGCGCAGGCGGGAATCCAGCACTGTAGATTTCCGCAGCCTGCCGTCGAGTGCTTTAGTCGGGGGCGGAAATAACGGCATAAACATGCAGTCTGGATCCCCGCCCGCGCGGGGATGACGAAAACTACCAGACACAAAAAAGCCGCCCAAAGGCGGCTTTCTACTAAGCAACACTTAGTTTTCTTTAGGAAATACCCGATACTCAACACCAGCCATCTGCTCAAGTACACGGTGAACCTGGCAGCTATAGCCAAACTCATTATCGTACCAGCAGTACATAATGACCTGGTTACCATTCACAATGGTAGCAACTGAATCGTAGATACAAGCTTCGCGAGAGCCAACCAAATCACTGGATACCACTTCAGGAGAGTTTGAATAAGCCACTTGCTTACGCAGGGGTGAATGCAGTGAAACATTACGCATATATTCATTCACTTCTTCAACTGTGGTCTCTTTCTCCAGGGTCAGCTTCAAAATAGCCATAGAGACATTTGGAGTAGGAACGCGGATAGCATTACCGGTTAGCTTACCCTGCATAACAGGCAATACCTTGGCAACAGCCTTGGCAGCACCGGTCGAGGTAATAACCATATTCAATGGCGCGCTACGACCACGACGGTCAGCCTTGTGATAGTTATCAATCAGGTTCTGGTCATTGGTGTAAGCGTGGATGGTTTCAATATGGCCAGAAGTAATACCAAACTTGTCATTCATTGCCTGCAATGGCGGAGAAATAGCATTGGTGGTACAGCTAGCCGCTGAAATAATACGGTCTTCATCACGAATCACGTCATTGTTAATGCCGTAAACGATATTCGGTACATCAGAACCAGGAGCAGTCAAAATAACCTTTGAAGCACCTGGACGTAGGTGACGAGATAGGCCCTCTGCATCTTTAAAGATACCGGTATTATCAATAACGATGGCATCATTGATACCGTGCTCGGTGTAATCTACCTCTTCCGGTGAACCGGCATAAATCACTTTAATTTCATTACCATTGGCAACAAAAGAGCTGCGCTCTTCATCAACACGGATGGTGCCATTGAATGGCCCGTGAACCGAGTCGCGACGCAATAAACTGGCACGCTTAACCAAATCATTCTTGGCGCCGCCCTGACGAACAACAATCGCTTTAAGGCGCAAATTGTCACCACCACCGGTTTTCTCAATTAATAGGCGAGCCATTAAGCGGCCGATACGGCCAAAACCATAAAGCACCACATCGCGAGGCTCTGGGGCTGGCGTAGTATCGTTGATTAATTCAGCCACTTCTTCACGGACAAACTCTTCAACACTAACACCCTTGGCTTTTGCAGTCTCTTCATATTTAACCGCAATGCGGCCAGCATCAATATGGGCAATACCCAGATTTAGCTCAGCCAAAACTTTGATCACAGGAAAAGTTTCATACTCAGAAAGCTCATTACCCTCAACCTGACGCACAGCGCGGTGAGCCTTCATAATATCCAACACGGAGAGATTGACCAGATTTTGACCATAAACATAGGTCTTAACGCTATTACGGTAAAGCTTACCCACCAAAGGAATCATGCCTTCGGCTAAAGCTTCACGCTCTTTCCAATCACCAAAATAGTCATCGGGACGGCTACGGGTGCTGTTATCAGTGCTCACTGTTGGATACCTTCCATTAAGTATTGATGGGCAAGCAAAATTGGGCCTGCCAAAAAAGCGCGTATTATGTTCATTCACCCCGCTAAGTTCAACCGCTAGCGTGCTTTTTCGAGACAAATTGCCCGAATAAATCACTCCCGATGACTACATTAGCCGGACTTCAGCCACAATCGTTATGAGAGCCTAATAAATTGAAGCAAATCAACACTGTAAATAACACGCTGTCACGCTACAATAAGCGCCCTCGAAATGCAGCCTTAATCACAAGTATCTATGAGTCAAAACTCCTTATTCTCTCCCTCTGTCAGCAACAAAGCCGGTGACCGCCAGCGTTGGGGCAGCCTGTTTGGCAGCGCACCCAGTTTGGCCATTGCCAGTGCGGCCCATCAATCCGAGCGGTTAACCGTTCTAGTCTGTAATGACACGGCCAGCGCCCTGCGCTTTGAGCAGGAATTAAGCTTTTATGGCAGTGAGCTGGAAGTTGTGCACTTTCCCGATTGGGAAACCCTGCCCTACGATACCTTTTCGCCACATCAGGATATTATTTCTGAACGCTTAAATACCCTGCATCGCTTATCACAGATGAACAACGGTATTCTGGTGGTGCCGGTGTCGACCCTAATGCACCGATTATTGCCCAGCGACTACCTGAATGCCCATAGCCTGGTGATTGAGGTCGGCCAGCGGTTTGATATAGAAGCCATGCGTTTAAAGCTGGAAGGCAATGGCTACCGCTGTGTGAATACGGTCTATGAACATGGTGAGTTTGCCCTGCGTGGCTCGATTATGGATATCTTTCCAATGGGTAGCAGCATGCCCTTCCGGGTTGACCTGTTTGGCGACGAAGTAGATACCCTGCGTACCTTTGACCCCGAGAACCAGCGTACCGTTGAGCAAATAAAATCAGTAAACCTGCTACCGGGTAAAGAATTCCCCCTGGACGAAACGGGCATCAAACGCTTTCGCAATCAATGGCATGAGCAGTTTGATGTCGACCACCGTCGCTGCTCTATCTATCAGGACGTTAGTGAAGGTATTGCTCCCGCCGGTATCGAATATTATCTACCGCTGTTTTTTGAAAACACCAGCACGCTATTTGATTTTTTACCCAAGGATAGCCTGATCGTTAACCTTGAAGGCCTGGAAGGTGCCGCCGACCAATTTTGGCGAGACCTGCATACGCGCTATGAAGATCGCAATATTGATGCGCAGCGCCCACTACTCAGCCCACAGCAATTATTTATTCCTAATGATCAATTATTTGCTGCCTTAAAGCATTACCCCCGCATTGTTATGCACCGTGATGTACTGGAAGAAAAAGTAGGCCATCATAATTTTGACTGCCAACCCCCTGCTTTTCTAAACATCGATAGCCAGGCAGAAAACCCATTAAAAGATGTCGAAGCACTCATTAATAAAAGCAATGCCCGGATTTTATTCTGTGCAGAAAGTGCGGGACGTCGGGAAAGCTTATTAGATTTATTACATCGCCATAGCATCACACCAGAAAACTGCGACAGTTGGCAGGCATTTATTGACAGCAATGAAAGACTGGCGATAACCATTGGGCCACTGGAAGCCGGTTTGCAACTTAGCGACACCATAGTTATCGCCGAGCCACAACTGTTTGGCCAGCGAGTGATGCAAAGCCGCCGCCGTCGTAAAACACAAGATAATAGCGACGCTGTTATTAAAAACCTGACCGAGTTACGCATTGGCGCACCGGTAGTTCATCTCGATCATGGTGTAGGTCGTTATCGCGGACTGCAAGAAATTGGGGTTGAGGGTGAAACCGCAGAATTTTTAACCCTGGAATATGCGGACGGAGCAAAACTCTATGTCCCCGTTTCATCACTGCATTTAATCAGCCGCTATAGCGGTGCCGATGAAGAACACGCCCCACTACATCGCCTTGGCAGTGACCAATGGTCAAAAGCCAAACGCAAAGCCGCTGAAAAAATTCGTGATGTTGCCGCCGAGTTGTTGGATATCTACGCACGCCGTGCAGCACGCCCCGGCGAAGCCTTAGCCAACCCCAAACAGGCCTATGAAAAATTTGCCGCAGGCTTTCCCTTTGAAGAAACACCGGACCAGGAAACCGCTATTGCCGCAGTCCTCTCTGATTTGCAAGCACCAACAGCTACTGACCGCCTGGTGTGTGGAGATGTTGGCTTTGGTAAAACCGAAGTGGCTATGCGGGCCGCCTTTGTGGCCGTACATAACAGCAAACAAGTAGCAATTTTAGTACCTACCACCCTGCTCGCCCAACAGCATTACGAATCCTTTAAAGACCGCTTTGCTGACTGGCCAGTAACAGTAGAAGTGCTGTCGCGTTTTCGCAGCAATAAAGAGGCCGAGGAAGTTCTGGCAAAAGTTAAAGCAGGCAAAGTCGATATTTTAATTGGCACCCACAAACTACTGCAGGGCGATGTTAAATATCATAACTTAGGCTTATTGATAATCGACGAAGAACATCGTTTTGGTGTTAGGCAAAAAGAGAAACTAAAATCCCTACGCTCCGAGGTTGATATACTGACCTTAACTGCCACACCGATCCCACGCACCTTAAATATGGCTATGTCCGGTATGCGGGACTTATCGATTATCGCCACCCCACCTGCCCGTCGTTTATCGGTAAAAACCTTTGTAAGGCAAACAGACAAAGGCATTATCAAAGAAGCTATGTTGCGTGAAATTTTACGCGGTGGGCAGGTGTATTATCTGCACAATGAAGTAAAAAATATTGAGCAAACCGCCAGGGAGCTGCAAGAACTGGTACCCGAGCTACGTATAGGTATTGGCCATGGCCAAATGCCTGAGCGACAGCTGGAGCAAGTGATGTCGGATTTTTATCACAAACGATTTAATGTCTTACTATGTACCACCATTATTGAAACGGGTATTGATGTACCCAACGCCAATACCATTATTATTGATCGCGCCGATAAATTTGGCCTGGCGCAATTACACCAACTGCGGGGTCGTGTTGGTCGCTCACATCACCAGGCTTATGCCTACCTGTTAACACCGGGCATAAAAAATATGACCAAAGATGCCGAGAAACGACTGGATGCGATTAGCCAGGCAGAGGACCTGGGGTCCGGCTTTACCCTCGCCACCCACGACCTTGAAATTCGCGGTGCCGGTGAATTATTAGGGGACGACCAAAGCGGTCAAATCCATAGCATTGGCTTTACCCTCTATATGGAAATGCTGGAACGTGCTGTTAACGCTATCAAGGAAGGCAAAGAAACCAATATTGAAGATGCCTTTAAACCGGGCAGCGAAGTCAACCTGAGGTTGCCCGCTTTAATTCCCGACGATTATTTACCGGACGTACATACCCGCTTGATTTTATACAAACGCATCGCCAATGCCGAAACCAATAACGACTTACGCGAACTGCAAGTTGAAATGATTGACCGCTTTGGCCTACTACCTGACCCGGTAAAAAACCTGTTCAGGGCCACTGAACTTAAGTTACGGGCGCAAGCCATCGGCATTGCCAAAGTAGAAGGCTCTGCAGTCGGCGGCAAACTGGAATTTGCAGAAGACACCCAAGTAGAACCTATAGCATTGGTCCAACTGGTACAAAGCCAACCCGCCACTTATCAACTAGCCGGGGCCACGGCACTAAAATTTAGCGAATCACTGGAAGAAACCGAACAACGATTTGATTTTATTGATAAGCTACTGGATAAACTCACACCCGATACTTTAAAGAAGGCTGTAGCTTGAAACACGGATCAGCACAGAGAGTAACCCTAAAGAGAACAACACTGATAATGAAATCATTAGCCTTTACATTACTGACCGCTGTCCTGATGAGCAATAATGCCGTGTTTGCCCAAGACAGCAAAAACAGGGCAACAGAGGTAAAGTGGTACCAGATTGAGGTATTTATTTTTGCCTATCAGGAAGCTGCCGAAAGTAATACTGAAGTCTGGCCAAAGGAACTGGGTTTAAAATACCCCCAGCGTATTGTCGAACTAAAAAAAGCTGCGCAAACCGAAGTGCTGCTCAACGACTGGTCCGGGAATAATATAGAAACTGCCGAAGAAACCACAGTAGAAAACACAGCAGAAACGACAGCAGAAACCATAATAGAAGCGACAGCAGAGGCTCCGCTACCTGAACCACTCTTAGTCACCTTACAAGAACAACCCTTCACCCTATTAGCTCAAGAGCAACTCAGCTTTACCGAGATAAAACAAAAACTATTGCGGCAAAAAGACCTGCGTCAGTTATTTCATGGCGCCTGGCGTCAACCCATCGGCAAACGCAATGATTCTGAAAGCTTGTTGATACGCGGGGGGGATCAATTTGATAGTCACTTCGAATTGGAAGGGTCAATTAGCCTGGGACTAGAGCGCTATTTACATATCACCACCGACTTATGGCTGAGTACTTTCGTTAGCAATGCCAGCCGCATGGAAAACCCATGGCCAGTACTCCCCAAAGCACCCATTGCCTCCAGCGCCAATGCCGGAGTGGCGCAGACTAACAAAACAACGGAAGATATTTTTAACCAGACAAACGCCGGCACAAGCTCAGGGACTATTTTTATTAACAATAACGATATGGAAAATCCGTTTCTTGATTTAGCGGGCAATCAATTCGCCGTTGACCAGACAGTGACAATGCGTCAGTCACGCAGAATGCGCAGTAATGAGCTGCACTATATTGATCACCCATTAATGGGTCTGCTGATAAGAATTACACCCTATGAATTTCCCGAATCTACGGAAGAAGAACCTATGGAAGCCGAGCTTAGTGCAACTCAGCCGGTGCAGCCGTTAGCAACGCCCTAACCTTTACCATTCCCGTATCGACTACACGGTGGATATCATCCATAGTGATTAAGGTATCGCTGCGCCCCGCTGCCGGGTTAACCACCAAACACAGACTGGCATAGTCCAACTCCAACTCCCTAGCCAAAGCAGCCTCAGGCATTGCGGTCATGCCGACAATATCACAGCCATCCCTATCCATACGATTGATTTCAGCGGCGGTTTCCAAACGCGGACCTTGAGTAACGCCGTAAACGGCTTTGTCTAACAGCGGCAATGAACAATGGGCGGCGGCATTGCTGAGAGCTGTACGTAAACGCTGTGAAAATGGGTAACTAAAATCTATATGTTCCAGCTTATCATCAGCGCCATCGTAAAGAGTGTGTTGGCGATCATAGGTGTAATCAATTAATTGGTCCGGGCATACCAAAGCCCCGGCCGCCATAGATGGGGTGATACCACCTACCGCATTCACGGCCAGTATTTGGCTGACGCCCAACTGCTTAAGCGCCCAGAGGTTGGCGCGATAATTAATCTGATGAGGTGCAATGGAATGGGGATTGCCGTGGCGGGCTAAAAAACAGACCTGATGCCCTTCAATCTCCGATTGAATAATAGCCGCCGAAGTATAGCCATAGTGATTATGCCGCTCACCGACTTCCTCACCCTGACTGAATTCATTTAGGCCAGTTCCGCCAATAATAGCCAGCATCTTAAACTACCGGGCCTGTTTGGCTATCAGGGGAATTAACCGCAACACCATCCGGAATATGGACGGTGGAGGTTGGGAAAGCCACATCGGCATTATGTTTAAAAATAATATCCAGGATTTCCAGTAAAACTCGCTGCTTCACCTGATGGTATTTAACCCAGTCGGTGGTTTTGGTAAAGGTGTAGATAAAGAAATCCAACGACGAAGGAGCAAAGCTATTGAAATTAACAATAATGGTTTGATTCTGGTCGATCTCTTCGTGATGCCTAAGCAACTCGGTGACATCAGTGACTATGACTTTCATCTTGTCAGCATCTTCATAGCGAATACCAATGGTTTCATAGATACGACGATTAAGCATTCGGGAGGGGTTTTCAACCGAAATATGGCTAAAGGTAGCATTGGGGATATAAAGCGGGCGTTTGCTAAAGGTACGAATGCAGGTCTGCCGCCAGCCGATATGCTCAACCGTACCTTCTATTTCCTGGTCCGGCGAGCGAATCCAGTCCCCTACTGCGAAGGGTCTATCCAAATAAATCATTAAACCGCCAAAGAAGTTAGCCAGTAAATCTTTAGCGGCAAAACCTACCGCTATGCCTCCTACGCCACCGAAAGCCAGCACCCCTGAAATGCTATAACCCAGCGTTTGCAATATCACCAGGGCAACGGTAATGACCACAGCAGCCCTCACCAACTTACCGAGGGCCAACACTGTGGTGGCATCAACAGGCTCTGAGGCATACTCGTCGGACATTAAACGAGTTTCAACTTGCTTGATTAAACGAATTAAAAACCAGGCCAGCAGTAACACAACCGCTAGTTCACGCACTGGGCCAAGTGTGCTAAAAACAAAAGCGTCTGACTCAACCACCAGGATTTCTAACACCCAACTAAAACCAACCATCCACACCAACCAACCTGTCGGTGCGCGGGCAGCTTCCAGTAAAGCATCATCCCACAGCGTGTGAGTTTTCTTTAATTGCTGCTCCAACTTACGTAAAAACAAGCTCAGGACATAGCGCGCCAGCAGTGTGAGTAAAACCAGGGTAAACACTTCCCATAACCATGGATACTCAGTCAGATTGACATCCATAATGGTTGATTCTGTTGCTGGAGATGAAGCTGATGTATTCATAAGTTGTCACACTGTCCAATTTTGTATTGGGATGCTGTATTGAGGTGTTGCGCTGGAGCCGAATAAACATTAGCCGAGAGCAACCCAATGATTTTTAATCGAAAAAAACTATAGATATAAGCAAAAAAATTATACAAATTTATTTCGTTTAAACTAATTTTTATAGTAAAAGCCTATAAGAAACTCTTTATAGAACATCGTCCTCCAATTTACAAATCATAAGCCATTGAATCTCATTAGGTTTCCCTGAAGAGGGGATTACTGATGGCTTTTAGGGCTTAATACCACCCAATAAATCAACTATGGACAGCGACGTTTTACATGATACTTTGAACCATAAGCATAAGCACGATAACCAGAGGGCGTGAAATGAAAAGTACTTCTCCTCAAGTTGGCAACTGGTATAAGGAAATTCAGCAAGGCCTGATCTTTGAAGTCGTCGCAGTAGATGAAAATACCCGAACAATAGAAACTCAGCTTATCGATGGTGCCGTGACGGAATATGACCTTGAAAACTGGAATGAAATGCTACTTGAAGAAGTCGAAGAACCGGAAGATTGGCGCAATGCTTATGAGTTAAGCAGCGAAGACTTCCTTAACCCCGATGATACGATTTACCCCGAGGACTGGAATGGCCCGGTTAGCATGATAGAAACCGATATCGTTAACGGTATGCTGGACGAGCTTTAGAACAGGCATTTCTTCAGGCACAAAAAAACCGCGACAAACGCGGCTTTTAGCCCTACTCACATTCGTGAACAAAGCAGGGTATAACGGATTAACAATAACCCGTCATCAGGAATAAAGTGCAGATAATATTACTAGAACTTTATTCCCAAGCAATTTCAGTGTACCTAAAACTTACAACCTACAACCTATTACCTATAAAACTTGTAGAGGTGCTATGTTTTATAAAGGTACTACGTTCTCAGCTTGTGGGCCTTTTTGACC
>JAAELM010000304.1 GCA_024226635.1 Oceanicoccus sp.
CAACCGGTAACTTAGGGAACTCCGTTGCCGCACAGGCAGTGCAGGGTAATCTTGAAAGTTATATCTTTATGCCTGCCAACTTAGAACAGGGTAAAGTTATTGGTACCTCTATTTATGGAACAAATGTAATTGGTATAAACGGAAATTATGATGGTGTAAACAGGATGTGTTCAGAGATTGCGGATAAATATGGCTGGGCTTTCGCCAACATTAACCTCCGCCCATATTACGCGGAAGGTTCCAAAACTTATGGTTTCGAAATTATAGAGCAGCTTGGCTGGAAGGCCCCCAAACACGTGGTGGTGCCTATGGCAGGCGGCTCTCTGATAATTAAGATAGGCAAAGCGATAAAGGAAATGACAGAATTGGGATTGATTGACAAATCCAATACCGCGCTCTATGGTGCTCAGGCTTCCGGTTCATCACCAATTTCTACTGCTGTAAAGAAAGGCAGTGATGTTATTGCTCCTGTTATACCGGATACGATAGCGCATTCCATTGCAATTGGAAATCCGGCAGACGGGTTTTACTCAGTACAGGCAATTAATGATAGTGGTGGATATGCTGAAGATGTTTCTGATGATGAGCTGGTTGAGGGAATAAAACTACTGGCATCAACAGAGGGTATTTTCACGGAGACTGCGGGAGGCGTAACTGTGGCTGTAACAAAAAAACTTTTAGAGCAGGGTAAGTTACCGCGAGA
>JAAELM010000305.1 GCA_024226635.1 Oceanicoccus sp.
AGGCGGGAATCCAGCCTGCATGCTCATGCTGTTATTTCCGCAAAGCGGAAATTGACAGCACTGGATTCCCGCCTGCGCGGGAATGACGGCGTGGAGGCTTTTGTGCCCTCCTAAAGAATGCCTACCCTTTATGTAAAAAAACTACATACTGAATATTCAATCCGCAATCAGCAGATATTTGACCCGGTTATTATCCAGCGCCACCGCATTCCAATCCCCGGTAGATACGCTCTCAATGTCAACGGGATAGCTATATTGAGGGGTTGTCGCACCATAGGCGGCCAGCTCAATACGTATAGCTGCCCCTGCCCTCTGGGATTGCTTGCGCAGAGCGGCGAATCCTGAGCTTTGCGCTATCGATTGACGCATCGCCATAGCGCCGGAAACTCCAATAACATCACAGGCGGTTAAGGGCAGCTCTGGCGACGGCAACATCATTACCTCAGAGCCATCCGCCAAGGATATTTGAGACAAGCAAAAGTCACCGACATGCCCCTCGATACGAATCGCCCCACGAAAACCGGCCTGCTCCAGTAAAGGCAGTATCGTTTCCAGCAAAGCCAGGCGGTTGCCCCCCATAGGCACCTCGCCATAATCGTAGGTTTGCTGGCGATTCATCAAAGCCTCAATAACACCAAAGGTTGTAGCTTGTTGTTGCTGTAACAGCTTGATCTCTACCTGCTCATCGACATAAAGGCTAATTAACCAAACGATGGAAACCACCCAAATTAATACAAATAACGATTGCCGAGCTGAGCCATAAAAGGGTGGAGTTACGACAACAGTATCGGGGACAACAACCGGCTCAATCTCGGTTTCTATCCTGGTATCACGGTTATTGACCTGCTCCAAAATACGGGACAAATCACTGGCACTCGCCGGCTTGGTTAAGATATCAACCGCCCCCAAAGCCCTGGCCTGACCAAGATAGATATCACCCTGTTTGGTGGTGTGCATAACAATAGGGATAGAAGCAATATCCGGGTCAGCTTTAATCGCCTTAACTGCGGCAAAGCCATCCATACCCGGCATCATATGATCCATAAAAATTACATCGGGCTTATTACCCTGCAGGTACTCCAGCGCCTCTTCACCAGACTCCGCCATCGCAACGTCAACATCATATTTAGCGAGCATTTTCCGCAGCAATAGTCTGGCGGTTTTTGAGTCATCAACAATTAAAACTAGACGCACGTCCAGGGCATCCTCAATAGTAAAAAAGCTACTAACAAAGATAGCCTGAATCGCTTAAATATCTAGTTACTGAAAAGTATAAACCGGTAGCGGTGCTTTAAAATCTGCAGGCACTTTTATCGGCTCACCCTGAACGGTTGCCTGGTCGGCAAACTGGCCCACGGTATAAACAGTAATACGCCGCTTATTTTCAATCACATCCTCGACAAAGAATTGTTGCCATTGTTGATAAGTCAGGGACTCCATAGCCGCAATTAACTGCTCACGAAAATCAAACTGATAATAATTCTGGCTAATATCCGCCCAATAACGCTGCGCCTGTTGTGCAAGATTTTGCGGCTGTTCAGACAGTTTTGATAACACAGCCTTGCGCTGCCGGTCGAAATCCTGCTCACTAATATCCGCTATCGATAAAAAACGCTGTTGAATAAACTGGTTAATTTCCTGCTCCAATGTTTCCGGGCCGGCCACCGGTGACTGCACCAGAAAATATAAACCCGCTACATCCATCAATGGGTAAGCACCTGAGGTCACAACATAGCCCAGCTGTTTTTCAGTTCGCAGGCTAGTGTAAAAATCAGAGCGCAGGATTTGTGCTGTCACCCCCATTGCTGCTCGTCTAACTTTATCGGTGTCTATAGCCTGGATATAAAGCATCAGGGACGCATCGCTATATTGGCTTTTTACCTCGCGGGAGAAGGGCTTGTCGGATAATTGAATAACCTCTATCGCCACCGGTGAAGCGGCTTTCCCTAACAAAGTACGACTAACACTGGCAGCATAACGCTCGGCGTCTCGCTGCAAATAGTTACCATAAACCAGCATATCGATTTGTACCGCAGACAATAGCCTTTCCCGGTAGGCTTTTACTTGTTGCAGGGTAACCGCTTTGTAAATAGCTAACTGCTGCTCATAGGGCCAGCTATTTTTATACAACAGGTCGGGCAGTTCACCCGTGATTAAATGGTAAGGCTGTTGCTTATCCCTGTTTTCAAGACGACGGATATGCTCAAGCTTAATATCTTCAAAGCGCTTGGGGTTAAAAACCGGGGATGATAAGGTCGCTAAAATCTTCTCTAACAACAGCGCTTGCTTATCGCTAAAGCCTTTAATTTTTACCGAGAAGCCACGCACATGGGCATTTAAGGAATAATTTAAGCCAGCCAGTGTGGCTGAATAAGACATCTCATTAAGCTCGTCCGCCAGCAACGCTGTCAGCAACTGCAATTGCACTCGATGTTCAGCAGAATCATTAGCCACCGGCGAACGCACACTAAACTGCAAACTGCCCCGGGGTGAAGCAAACCTGTCCGCGGACTTAAACCATAAACGCAGTCCATCCTTATCACTTAATAAAGCGGGCACATCCATGCTGGATGCAGGCTCAACAATCGACAAATCTTCAGCAACAAATACATTCCTTTCTGGCAGGGTGATTTGCTCATTAACACCTGCAGCCGCCCATGCATTTAATTGCTCGGTAGACGTTTTAGTAACGGTGTAATCCGCCTGATAGAAATAGCTTTGCTTATCCGTTTTAACGGAAGGAGCCGTTAATGTCACAATACTATTTTGAGGGGTTAAATAAGCCAGATAATCCTCGACCAACTCAGCATCATAGTGAGTCATTAATGAACCCGCTCGCAACACATCCCGGGCGGGGTAATAATGCATCTCTGACGACAAGCCACTGGCATAGCGAATGGCGGGTGATTTTTGCTGGAAGCGAAATTGCTGCTCGGCAATCGCTTTTTGCTCGGCGAACAACCAGGCTTTATCATCTGACACTTTTATTCGGTTAATTGCCTGAAAAACTGCCACAACAATATCATCAGAGGCAGCAACACCGGCTTCAGTTAATTGGATGGTAATATTAAAGGTAGCGCCGCCGCTATAACTTAAACCCAGGCCAGCCCCTAAACCTTCGGCCCAACCCTGCGCTTTTAAATAAGACAGCAAACTGCCTTTACCTTCGTGGCCCAAAATATTGCCCAGAAAGCTGGTCGGTTTTTGCTGGTAGTGCTGCACCACTTCCGGGGTAGGAAAGGCTATTGATAGCATACGGACAGATTGCCCAGGTTTTATCTCCAGCGTCATAGGCAAGCTTCCCTCTGCCATTAAAGGCTCTGGGATATCCTCAATCTGCCGCTGATTATTGCGCACCACCGAGAATTTACTTCTGGCCATCGCTTCAAGATCATCCAAAGACTCGCGCCCTACCAACACCAACGTCATAATACTGGCGGAATAGTGTTGATCATAAAACTCAAGTAACTGGTCCCTTAAGCTACCATTGATGGCCTTTTCTCCGGCCGTGGATAGTGTTTCAAGATTACCCACACTTAATGTGGCAAAGGGATGCTCGGGGTTAATTACTGCTTTAAAAATATCGGCACCTTTGCGGCGCTCATCTTTAATCTTGGCCGTGTATTCCGAATGCACGGCATTTTTTTCGCGCTCTACATAATCTTCAGTAAATAAAGGCGCAACAAAAAACTGCGAAAACCGATCCAGGGCTGGCTCAAAACTATTGGGATCAATATCAAAAAAATAATTAGTATGCTCAAAAGACGTATAAGCATTATGGCTGCCGCCATGACTGCTAATAAATGCTTGATACTCGCCGGCCTCAGGGTATTTTTCAGTCCCCAAAAACAGCATATGCTCTAAAAAGTGAGCCAGGCCCTGATAGTCTTGCGGATCTTGTCGACTACCCACATTCACATCCAGGGAAGCAGCAGCGCGCTCTGTTTTTTGATCAGATACCAATAGAACTTTCAGTTGGTTTGGCAGCGTAATATAGCGATAGTCACGATGATCATTTTCACTTTTAATCACCGTCTCGGTATTGTCGCCGGGCAGTACTCCACTACAAGACGTTAATACTATTAACGCAGCGGCTAGAATAGCAAAGCAAAAGGGCTTAAAAAGTCGAGCAATAAAGCTGATCATTAATGAGTGTTTCCTGTTAATCGCACTTATTCTGCAGCGGCGTTCCCAGACTTGGCAACCGGCCATGCATTAATAACAGCCTTAATCAAAGTCGCCAACGGGATGGCAAAGAACACACCCCATAAACCCCAAAATCCTCCGAAGACCAACACAGCCAAAATAATGGCTACGGGATGTAAATTAACGGCTTCAGAAAACAATAAAGGCACTAGTACATTGCCATCTAACGCCTGGATAACGGCATAGATAGCAATCAGGGTAAGAAATTCAGAGCTCCAACCCCATTGGAAAAAAGCAATCATCGCAATAGGCAAGGTTACTACCGCAGCGCCAATAAAGGGAATCACCACTGACAGGCCAACTAACACACCCAGTAAGGCGGCATAATTTAAGCCAAACAGGGTAAACACTAAATAACTCACCAGGCCAACAATCACTATTTCAACGGCCTTGCCACGCACATAATTAGCCACCTGGTCATTCATTTCATGCCAAATTTTTTCGAGCATCGGACGCTGTTCTGGCAAAAAACCGCCCATCCAATTCAGCAGCACCTGGCGGTCTTTTAGAAAAAAGAACACCAGGATAGGTACCAATACGACAAAGATCAGAATACCAACCACATTGGGAATTTTTGAAATTGAAAATGACAGTACTGACTGCCCCATTTTGGCGGTTTCAGAACGAGCTAGCACAATCCACTCTTGAATTTGCTGCTCGGTAAAAATCGAAGGGTATTTTTCTGGCAACACCAACATCAGTTGCTGCCATTGCGACATCATCCCCGGTAATTCATTAAACAGATTGGCCATCTGGTTCCAGGCCAGCGGAAGAATAACCAGCAAAGCGGTTAAAAAGGTACCCACAAAGATAATAAAGGCGATACTTACCGATGCCCACTGGGGCACATTGCGAGCAGTAAGCTGGCCAATCAAACCCTGCATCATAAAGGCAAGAATCAGGCTAGTGATGGCAGGCGCTAACATATTACCCATGGTGATCAACACCACCATACTGCAGGCAATCAGCAGTAATAGGATAATCGATTCTTCTTCTACAAAGATTTGATCAAGCCAACGTCTGAATATTTTTATCATAGAGTTTCCGAAAGCGCTGTACGCTTATTTTTTTTCCAGTAGGTAATGATAGATGCCATCAATTTCCTGCCGCCGCAGCAAGTGGTGGCCACTGTGGTCG
>JAAELM010000306.1 GCA_024226635.1 Oceanicoccus sp.
AGGCGGGAATCCAGACTGCATGCTTATGCTGTTATTTCCGCTAAAGCGGAAATCTACAGTACTGGATTCCCGCCTTCGCGGGAATGACGGTTGGGTAGGGAATTACAAATCCCGTGCGTTAATATAAGCCTGCTCGGAAATATGATGATAGTTTTTTACCCCATCGGCATAGGCGCGCCATGATTTGTACACCTTGGCGGCCATGGGGTCTTCTTCGGCGACTTCAATCAGATACTCATTAGACGCTTTATGGAGTGCCCGCAAGACATCATCCGGCAATTTGCGAAGTTCCGTGTTATGGTTTTTTTCTAAATTTAATAATGAAGCATTATTGCGCGCCGTATATTCATCCAGCATATCCTGGTTGGCATAGCGGGCGGCAATTTCTACCATCTTTTGTAGATCTTTGGGTAAAGACTCAAACGCGTCTTTATTAATAATTAACTCTAAGGTTGGGCCCGGTTCGTGCCAGCCCGGGTAGTAATAATATTTTGCCACTTCATGTAAACCCAGCGCCATATCGTTATAAGGTGCTACCCATTCGGTAGCGTCAATAACTCCAGTTTGCAACGATGTATATAACTCACTGCCGGGCAAAGTAACCGCCGTACCACCGGCACGACTAAAAACTTCGCCACCAACGCCAGGCACACGCATTTTTAAACCTTTGATATCGTCCATGGAATTAATTTCGCGGTTAAACCAACCCGCCATTTGCACACCGGTATTGCCACCGGCAAAAGGAATAATATTAAAAGGCGCATAAGCCTCACGCCATAATTCCAGACCACCACCGTAGTGCAGCCAGCCATTCATTTCCTGCGCGGTCAGGCCAAAAGGAACGGAGGTAAAAAACGGCGACGAGGGGATTTTACCTTTCCAATAGTAAGCGGCACCATGTCCCATCTCGGCAGTGCCTTGAGAGACGGCACTGAATACTTCCAGTGCTGGTACAATTTCACCACCGCCATATACTTTAACCGTTAGACGCCCATTGCTCATTTCATTAATGACTTTGGCAAAGTTTTCTGGCGCCGTACCCAAGCCCGGAAAATTCTTTGGCCACGTAGTTACCATCTTCCACTTAAAGGTCTTTTCACTGCTTGCGGCAACCACGGCCTGCTCGCCTTTTTCGCCCTGTACAACTTCAACGGCCCGTTCGATAACCAGCAACCCACTGACCGTCACCAGCGCTGCTACCAATAGCAGAATAATAACGGGACTAAAACGATTATAGTGTGTGCTCATGTTTATTCTCTGCTCTTTGCTCTAGCTGTTACAAGGCTTCAAGATTGGCATACTGCACCACCAACCATTTGGTGCCCTCGTCATCAAAGTTTACCTGTACTCTGGCAGAAGGCCCCTGCCCTTCAAAATTAATCACCGTGCCTATACCGAAAATAGAATGTAGCACCTGCTGCCCTAAGTTGATCCCGGTTTCGGGAATACTATGATTCTGGAATGCTGAAGGCGAATAACTGGCCGGTCGTGTAATGGTGGTATTGAGTCTTACCTCTTGCACCAATTCTTTTGGAATTTCACGAATAAAGCGCGAGGGAGAATTAAAGTTTTCGGTGCCATACATGCGTCGGGATTCGGCATAGGTAATATAGAGTTTTTGCATGGCACGGGTAATGCCCACATAACAAAGGCGGCGCTCTTCTTCTAAACGGCCGGGCTCATCCATCGACATTTTATGGGGGAATAAGTTTTCTTCCATGCCCACCAGGAACACCAGGGGGAACTCCAGACCTTTTGCCGAGTGCAGGGTCATTAGTTGCACGCTGTCTTCATATTCATCGGCTTGTTGTTCACCGGCATCTAAAGCGGCGCTATCTAAAAATTCCTGTAAAGGAGATATAGTTTCATCTTCAGCAACAAACTGCCCTGAAGCGACAACCAGTTCCTGTAAGTTTTCTATTCTTGCCTGCCCTTTTTCACCTTTTTCTTTTTGATGGAATTCGATAAGGCCAGATACACTCACCACATGATCGGTTAGCTCATGTAAGGTCAGCTCATCCGTATCCGCATCCATGGTATCAATCAAGTCGACAAATTTTTGTAGTGCTGTTGATGCACGATTGGGTAATAACTTTTGCTCAATAATTTGCTTAGCCGCTTTCCACAGTGAAACAGCATGCTCACGGGCATAGTCCCGTACGGTATCCACCGTTTTACTACCAATACCCCGCGTCGGCGTATTAATCACCCGCTCAATCGCGGTATCGTCATCGCGGTTATTCATTAACCGCATATAGGCCAGGGCATTTTTAATTTCCATGCGATCATAAAACCGCTGGCCGCCATAAATGCGATAAGGAATACCACTGCGAATCAACGCTTCTTCTAATACCCGAGACTGGGCATTGGAGCGATACAAAATAGACGAGGTACTTCTGGTATTGCCATCCTTTACCCATGCTTCAATTTGCTCTACTACAAAGCGGGCTTCGTCCTGTTCGTTAAAACCGGTATACAGTGAAATTAATTCGCCTTCGCCATCTTCCGTCCAGAGTTCCTTGCCTAAGCGGTCGCTATTATTTTCAATCACCGCATTGGCGGCCTGCAAAATGGTTGAGGTTGAACGGTAGTTTTGTTCCAGACGAATAATTTGAGTATTGGGAAAGTCCTTTGAGTACTGTTGGATATTTTCAATTTTTGCACCACGCCAGCCGTAAATCGATTGGTCATCATCACCAACCGCCACCACAGGGATTTGCTTGCCGGCCAATACCCGCAACCAGGCATATTGAATGGTATTGGTATCCTGGAACTCGTCCACCAAAATGTGGGTAAACCGCTCTTGATAATGCTTTAGCACGGCAGGTTGTTTTAACCAGAGTTCATGGGCGCGCAATAGCAGCTCGGCAAAATCAACAACACCCTGCCGCTCACAGGCCTGCTCATAGGCAAGGTAGACCCGCAACATCATGGTATGGTTTAAATCTTTACCGTAGTCTTCTATGTGCGCGACTCGACGGCCTTCATCTTTTTGCCCATTGATAAACCATTGTGATTGTCTGGGGGGCCAGTGGCTTTCATCAAGGTCCAGCTCTTTGTGGATACGCTTAATAATTCTTAGCTGGTCATCGCTATCCAGAATTTGAAAGTTTTGCGGCAGGCCCGCTTCCTTCCAGTGGGCTTTTAGCAATCGGTGGGCAATACCGTGAAAGGTGCCCACCCACATACCCCGGTGTGCACCGGAGCCACCCAGGGATGCTCCCATCAGCTCATCAATACGGGCACGCATTTCTTTAGCGGCTTTATTGGTAAAGGTCACCGATAAAATACTATAAGGGGATGCACCTTCCGCCTGAATTAACCAGGCAATACGATGCACCAGCACGCGGGTTTTACCACTGCCAGCGCCGGCCAGCACCAATAAGTTAGCGGAAGGAGCAGCAACGGCTTGCCGCTGAGCGTCATTTAAATCATTGAGAATATGCGATACATCCATAGCGGCGCATTCTAGCAGACTACTGGAAAAAAATGGCGCCCAATAAGAGGGGGATGGCTGACTGAAAAAACATCCATAAGACTATTGTGAAAAATGCGTTAGAATAAATACCAGAACAATAAACACTAACCAGCCGGAAAGCGCTTTGAAGCCTCTTAATATCATCAATGCCATTGAATTAGCCCGCTCGGATTTGCGTAAATCCGAACTTAAGGTGGCGGACTTTATCCTTGGCCAACCGGATAAAGTGATTCATCTGCGCATTGTCGACCTGGCGCAAAAAGCTGGCGTTAGTGAGCCTACCGTGGTTCGCTTTTGCCGTGCTATTGGCTGTGATGGTTTCCAGGATTTTAAATTATTGCTGGCACAGCATGTTGCCCATAGCCCCAGCTACGAAGAGTTTAGCCTTAGCGAGCATGATTCGGCCCGGGAATATACCATTAAGGTGTTTGACTCGGCGATGGATACCCTGAAAAAGGTGCGAGACAGTCTCGATACTCGCTCTATTGAGGCCGCTGTTGATGTCCTGCAAAAAGCCCGTCGGGTAGAGTTTTATGGCTTTGGTGCTTCCAGCCCGGTGGCTACAGACGCCCAGCATAAGTTTTTCCGTTTGCAGATTCCCTCTTCCGCCTACTCTGACCCTCATATTCAAGCGATGTCGGCTATGTCACTACAGCCGGGGGATGTGGTGGTGGCCATTTCCCAGTCAGGAAGAACCCAGGTATTACTGGATGCGATGGCGCTGGTTAAAGAGACCGGCGCTACGATTATTGGGCTGGCCCCCAGTAATACGCCCGTAGCTCGGGACTGTGATATTGCGCTGCATATTGATGTTAAAGAGGATATTGAAAATTACACGCCGTTACCCTCGCGGATGGCTCATATGGCGGTGATGGATATTCTTGCGGTGGGTGTTTCCAAAGCCAAGGGCCCTGCGGTGGGTGAGCATTTACAAAAGATTCATCGCGCCCTGCAGCCACTGCGACAACAATAACCCCCCCGCCCCCGTCATTCCCGCGAAGGCGGGAAT
>JAAELM010000307.1 GCA_024226635.1 Oceanicoccus sp.
ATCGCACTTCTCACCCTATTCATCACCGCCTGTGGTGGTGGAGGTGGCGGCTCTGAGAGCACTGAGAGCACTGAGAGCAACAATACCTCGCAAAGCCCCAATCAGAACACACAAACCATCGATACAGAAACAACCTTCACGGTTACCCAAGTCAATAGCATGGCGGTAAAGGGGCCCTTAGCCAATGCTATTGCTTCACTCTATGGTATTGATACCAACACTAACGATTTTAAAGGGCAGCTACTTGCCGAAGGTTTTACCGATAGTAATGCACAGCTGGTGATGGATATTGAGAACCGGTTTTTAAGTGAATCATTTTTTATTATCGAATATACGCTAGGTAAAGAACTTAACGGTGCCACCCCTGTAATTCCAACTTTGCGCACCTTAATAACAAGCGACCAGTTGCGTAATAACACGCCGGTTTACGCCACCCCTTTAACCACCCTTGCCATTGATTATGCCATTGCCGGTCTGGCCTCCAGCAGCGCTATTTCAGTGACTGATTTTGCCTCCGCGGTTAACGATGCCGCGCTGGAGACTAAAGCGGCTTTCGGTTTGGGCATTCTCGATGATGATGTTAATATTTTTACCAGCTCCCCCATCCTCTCAACCAACACTGCCCAGGCAAAGTCTTTAGCCTACCGCACCACGATTGAGGTGTTTGCCGCGCTTGCTGAAAAAGTGCAGGATGAATCAGCAACTGAAGGAACAACCATTGAGGCCGAAGCTTTGGTACAGGTTTTTGCCGAGGATATGCTGGATGGCACACTGGATGGTGAAAATGACGGTGAGCCAATCACTCAACTGGCAGCACTGGGTACCACCAGGGTTCAACAGATTCTAAGTACTGACCCCAATACCCTGACCATTCCCGGCACACAAATGTTGGTTTCAGAACTGTATGAAATTATTGTCGATGAAGCAAAGCAAGTGGCACGTGATAATGTAACACCGACTGCATTAAGCCAACCCACAGCAGGTACGGTTAGCCTGAACCCTGAAGTACCATCGTCTAGTAATGAAAGTGCACCCCAGGTAGATGTGGAGGTTGTATCCTCAAGCAATCATGAGCCAGCGAACCTCACGGTAACTCTATCATGGTCAGCTCCAACCACTCGTTTAAACGGTGATCCTTTAACCGTTGCTGAACTGGCCGGCTATGCAATTTATTATTATCTGGAAGGGGCGGAAGAAGACGGAGAAGTGGTGAGTATCAGTAACCCCGGCACCACCAGCCAGTCGATTACCCTATCGGCTAGCGGCACCTACAATTTCGCTATTGCCACTATTGACACTGACGGGCTGGAAAGCGATATGTCAACGCCGATTAGTTTTGTCGTTGACTAATCCGTAAGCCATTCTATTGCAAGGCCCTGTTCACCAGGGCCAACGCCCCAGCCCTCACAAACCCACAAGCCAGCAACCGCTATCATTACATCATCGCAATACAGTACAGGCGCCCTGTCCCTTAACCATGGCGCCAGTTCATATTCCTGAAACAGTTTTTTTAAGCTCTGGGAGTGGCCACGCCCCTGGGGCTGGCAGCGTTCACCACCCTGACGAAATCTGACAGTAATGTCTTTGCTGTTTACTAAATCCGGATTTATGCCCTCACCATAAAGCAGCTCAAGTGATAAGCAGCTGTCCTCTGCTATTTGCAGCGGTGCCTGCATATCCCAGCAAAAAGTCTGTTGGCCATCAAACTCGGTCAGTGGGTGCATTACATATAATGCACCCTTAAATCGCCTCACCTCTACATCCCCCCAACTGATTAAGGGTTGGGCCTGTTGCTCGGCTGTTAAAGCCTGGGCCAGCACCATTTGTAGCTGCCTGGTACTGGGCAGACTAAAGTCATTGACCCGAAACCAGAAACGCAGCAGGTTTTTTTGGCGCAGCAAGCTTAGGGACTGGAGTAAAGCGATAGGGAGTTGGTGTTGCAGGGGCGAGACTGAAGCTTGTTCAAAATCCATTAGCGCCAGCTCATCGTTTAACTCAGCGGACTCCTCGCTAAGGGATGCTGCTCGTGCCAGTGTTTGTCGATATGCTGGCCAGCGTGATGCCATAGTTGGTAATAAGTCGCTGCGCAGAAAATTCCGGTCAAAGTCAGTGCTTTGATTACTGGGGTCTTCAACCCATTGTATTGCGTGCTCTTTGGCGTACTGCTCAATCGCACTGCGGGGAAGCTCAAGTAAAGGCCGCGCCAACAACCCCTGCCCCAGCGGGCGGCTGAAAGGCATAGCGGCAAGCCCGCGGGAACC
>JAAELM010000308.1 GCA_024226635.1 Oceanicoccus sp.
AATTGCCATTTATTTACTGTTTGCTGTTTGGAAGTCTTATAGCACCAACTGATCCAATAGCAGTAATCGGTATTCTCAAAAAAGCGGGGGTTCCTAAGAGTCTTGAGACCAAGATTACCGGTGAAAGCCTGTTTAATGATGGCGTTGCTGTTGTTGTGTTTCTGGTTATTATGGGAATTATCGCAGGAGGCCATGACGTTACGGTCGGACACATAATACTTCTGTTTGTAGAAGAAGCTCTAGGTGGAATGTTCTTCGGATTCACCATAGGCTGGCTGGCATACTTGATGCTGAAGAGCGTGGACAACTATCAGGTTGAAGTGTTACTAACTTTAGCACTGGTCATGGGTGGTTATGCCCTTGCACACGCCATCCACGTTTCCGGTCCTATTGCCATGGTTGTCGCAGGAATATTTATCGGCAACAGAGGACGACTTTTTGCCATGAGTGAAAAGACCAGGGAGCACCTGGATTCCTTCTGGGAATTAATGGACGAAATTCTAAATGCCGTCCTTTTCCTGCTAATAGGCCTTGAGGTATTAGTCATTGCTACAAAGGGAAGTTATTTAATTGCCGGCCTGGTAATGATACCGGTTGTGCTACTTGCACGTTTCATAAGCGTGGGTTTACCTGTCACGTTCATGCGGCGCATAAGGGATTTCAGCCCTGATGCCGTAAAGATTATGACCTGGGGCGGCTTGCGAGGAGGCATATCAGTAGCCCTGGCTCTTTCCATTCCGAGTGGACCGGAAAGAGAAGCTTTATTGACTGTCACTTATATCATAGTGGTATTTTC
>JAAELM010000309.1 GCA_024226635.1 Oceanicoccus sp.
CTGGCTGTATCTGCATATGGCCATCAACGATTACGGGAAAAACTAAAAACCCCGCTTTTGGTAAGCGAACATGTAAGGGGGCTGGAGCAAAAGGCTTCATTCCTGTTGAATGGTGGTTGCGATATGATTCATGCTGACCCTGAATATGACATGGGGATCACCGGTGTTATGAAAATAGCTCACTTTTGCGAGGCACTGGGGCTGGATTTGCAACTACATGCTGTGGGCCCTGCCCATCGTTTATGCCTGTCAGCAATGCGCAACTCCCTGATGTACGAGTTGGCACTGGTTGGACCGGACATGCCAAACATGGTACCTCCCGTATACACCTGCGGATACTCAGATCAAGCGGAAGACATGCCTGAAGATGGGCACCTGCCGGTCCCTGACGGTCCCGGTCTTGGTGTTAGCTACGATTGGGACTACATAGATGCACATCAAACCCAGCATTTCACTTTCGATTAGTTGACTTTAATACCCGTACATCAGGACCGGAATCAATCCCTTGGTTCAAAGGCTGGTTGCGCAAGTAACTGTCAGTAAAAACACCCTTTTGGTGGTGGTAAAATCATTATCAGTAACTGATAATAAAGAAAAGCCCTGGTAGCTCAGTTGGATAGAGCGACCGCCTCCTAAGCGGTAGGTCACAGGTTCGACTCCTGTTCAGGGCACCAGTAATATCAATGAGTTACCTCATTTCTAACTCCACCTAAAACCCAAATACTCTATTTGGTCACCTCTATGGTCACCTTTTCAATTAAAGTGAAATTAAGTTGCTGAGCAAGAATGGGTCAGCAGGACACCATTCCCCATACTCCAAATAAATAGTTTAAGCTTAAACTAATTTATCTCCGCTAAATAATTGCTATCAGTCTAAATTGTGGCGGGGTCTGCTGTACTCCCGGAAGCTGACATTAAAATGTTTTTGTGCTTACTTCC
>JAAELM010000310.1 GCA_024226635.1 Oceanicoccus sp.
AAATCTACAATTTAAGCCATGTGTATCATATTACTCGACCGAAGGAAATTTGAACTAGGTGTACATCTCTTGAAGAAATATCGTGAGGTGTTAAATTGCACCGAAAAGTGACCCACTAAGCCCCATTATTTGCACCGAAAATTGACCCACGTGTAATCCTGACCTGCTGAAGAACCAGCAGGAGACAAAAGGAGTGATAGACGTGGCATTATTAAGTGTAATCAGGCGGTGGCGACACCGCGATAAGATCAGTATTCGACAGATAGCCAAGAGAACCGGACTTTCTCGTAATACAGTCCGTAAATATCTGGCCAGTGGTGTTGTCGAACCGAAGTATTCAAGGCCTAAAGCCCCGAGCAAGTTGGATGACTATGCCAATACGCTGACCAGCTGGCTACATCGGGAGGCAAGACGTAAACGCAAGCAGCGACTGTCAGTAAAGCAACTATTTTATAACCTTGTGCCGCTGGGTTATACCGGCTCCTATGACCGTATTGCTGCTTTCGCCAGAGATTGGCGGGCACAGCAGCAGGAATCTTCACGTGTCGCCAGTAGTGGCACTTATGTCCCATTGGCCTTTGCCCCAGGAGAAGCTTTTCAGTTTGACTGGAGCGAGGACTACGTTGTTCTAGGCGGCA
>JAAELM010000311.1 GCA_024226635.1 Oceanicoccus sp.
CAATACGCTCGTACTTGGCCATGAATGGTTTTACCGCTCCGGCAACTGCCGCATGACCTATATGTACAGGCCCACCTTCATAAACCATGTAGGCCACATCCTCACTGAGCAGGCTCAGCAAACGGTCACAATCCCGATTAGACCAGCACGCATTAAAGCGCCTCACAATGTCTGCATTGCGTTGCTCTAATTCATTTAAATTAACGTTTGCTTCCAATACAGACTTCTTAAAGTTAAGCGATGTAGCATATTAGTATAGCTGCAAGAATAGGGCTCCCCAAGCTGAGCGAAACTCAGCACTGGAGGTAGAACCTCAGCTTCCCAAGCTTATTGCGTACATCAATTTAGCGCTTTCCTGAAGAATTCCCACCGTGATTGGCTGTGATAGCGTCAGGCAGCTGAACAGTTTCTCTACCGCCACTTAACATAAGGCTTAATGGCTTTGCTATGCGAATTTCTGTGGTGTTTCCAGGTTACGCCTGATGGAGCACCAGCATTACTGCATTGCGCAGTCCAATGGAGTATCTATCCTGTTGGACATGTTGTAGTTTTAATACAGGTGAATAGGGGGATAGTGATGAAGAAGCTGATACTTCTCATGATGTTTGTGTTCCCGATTGCCGGGAATGCGGCAACCATCCTGATCGATTTTGACAATCCGCAGGCAGCTAATTTTTTTCAACATCCAAGTGGCTATGTAACCTTTGAATCACAGGGGTACGGGTTTTTCGGCATGGCGTTGGGTGATGGCTTTAACGGCGATGGTGATAACGAGGCTCTGGGCTGGGGTGTAGAGCTGATCGGTGGGCCGCCAATCCGAGGCGAGGTATCGCGACTACTCAGACAGGTTCATTCAGTTTCTCTGACCTCGGCGGCATAGGCACGGGTCAGTGGCGGAATTTAACCAACATTACGTTCTATTCCAGTAGTGCCCCGTATGATC
Organism: Oceanicoccus sp.; assembly: GCA_024226635.1. GTDB lineage: Bacteria > Pseudomonadota > Gammaproteobacteria > Pseudomonadales > Dasaniaceae > Oceanicoccus. The sequence continues at coordinate 944 of JAAELM010000311.1, forward strand.
CGGTTTCTATAGACGACATCGTTGTGGGTTCGGCTGTGCCTGTACCAGCAGCTGTCTGGCTGTTCGGTTCAGCTCTTGCAGGTTTGGGTTGGTTGAGGCGAAAACAAACCTTTTAATTCAAAGTAAAACTCAGGGTATGATAAAATGGGGGTTAACTGCAGTGGCAGCATGACTGCTAAACACTTTTAGACAAATCTTTGTTTCAGGCCACAATTCGGCAATTACCCGGATTCAAAGAAATGATATAAAAATACCTTTGAAACCAGCCCTCACTAAAAAAGTACTGGCGTGATGGCTGATACAACATGGGACTTATTTTGGCACCACGAATTTCACTTTACCCATTTCTGCTCAGCA
>JAAELM010000312.1 GCA_024226635.1 Oceanicoccus sp.
ATCAATTTGGCCACCAAGTATCGCCGCTTGAGCCATTGGCAAACCAGCTAATATGGCCTGCTGTGCGCCCACGTTACCTTGTTGAAATACATTTGCCTGAGCAGGTAAAGCTTGCCCGAACACATCAAGCGCACCTTGATAACCTCCGCGCTGTGCCTCCATCGCTTGAGGAAATAAGCGATTGATATCAGTCCTAGCTTGATCTATGCCTTCTTGTTGTAGACGTTCAGCAGCGCTCAGTGATTCCAGCTGTTTTCGCCTAGCCTTTTTAGCCGCTTCCTTTTGACTGATAGCGCCGCCTGTAACTAGATCAGCTGGCGCTTCCCAGCCTTGGCCTAGAGTTAAGGCATCTTCATGCCACCGGCTAACCTCTTTGCCAAAGTCTTTCACTTCGCTCCAAATACCCATAATAACCTCTAAACTAAAATCCAGCCTTGTGTTTTATCGCCGCCTATATCCGCATCGCGCTTGATATATAGCAGATTACCCGCGCCGCCTGTCTCATCTAAATATAACGCGCCCTGATTCGCTTCAATAACGTTTTCTGGTGTGCCTGCACCGATAATCAACGCGCGTTCACTGATCAATCTAAGCCATGTATTAAACTGTGTAGACGGTGCGCCTTGTTCGCCTGTTAGCGCCCTATCTGAGCTTGGCTGTACTACTCTAGTTACCACGTCTACCGCTCCTTATGTTCGCTTCAAGCTTAATGAAAACTGGCTTGACAGGATCACTCATTACGAACTTAAATACCGCGAACCTTGGGAATCGTCCGAGCTTATACCACACCGCACGCTTGAAATACTCGCCAATCTTGCCGATTGATCTGTTGATCTCATTGTTAAACGTCTTGCCATCTACAGACGTTGAAAGCCTAACTTGTGGATTCTCTGTAGTGAAATCGCCAACACCGCTTTCAAAGGTTGCCTCTAATTCGCTAACCGCTAAAGCGTTACCCAAATCTGCGAAAGGCTGTGTTGCCATTGTTCGAATAATCTCACTTCCATATTCGGTATAAGTATCAACTTCTACAGATCCAATTCGCCCGTCCTGGCTATCACCACATAGAACCTTATTATACGCTGTAACGATAGAGTTTACACGCCAACGGATTGTTTCAGTTAAACCCTTAGAGTTGATTATCTGGCTTTTTCGCTCATTCCAACGACCCGTTACGGTGTTGTACTCAAAGGTTGCTGTGGGTAGCGAAAAGCCGACAAAGTAAGCGCCGTTTTGAGCATACGAATAAGCAAAGGCTTGCTGTATTTCTTGCTGAGTATAATCTTGTAACGCTGAATCAATCGCGGTAGTAGATATCTTTTGCGCTGCGTTACCAGATAACGCCCATATTGCTGGGCTTTCGTTCGTACCACCACCGATCCACATAAACGTATTATTCGCGCTAATCATCGAGAAGGGAGCAAAGCAACCTTTATCAATAAAAAAGCCTGTGCGCTGAAAAGGAAAACCACCCGCGCCCACGTTTTGATGCTCTTCAATTGTTTCTGAGCCAGCCAGGTAAAGCTTATTATTATGGACATGCAAACTAACTAGGTTATCTGGATCTGATTCCGCACTACCAAAATCTAACGCGCTCCAAGACAAACCATCATTAGCGTCAGACTTGATAAACTTTTTCGTGTCAGTTGTGCAGACAAAGAAGCTATCAACAAACGAAACTATCTGAGGCGCGCCGTTAGCTGTAAAGCCCGCGTCTGTGATTTGCTGAAATACAGTGCCAGCGCTTTCGTCTATAATGTAGCCGTTACCACCTGGAACCAGTATCATCAACTGAGTTCCGTTATCAGCCATTGATACGCGCTCATCACCTGGAATTTCGCCTAGCTCAACAGTATTGAAAACCTCGTTACCATCCGTATCAAAGGAGCTATCAACCCTATAAAGCGTAGTACCGTTCAAAAAGTAAGGCTTGCCCGCTTTAACATGCGCCCCACGATTCGCGCTCTCAATAATACCAGTGGTTAATAATTGGCTAATACCAGGACAACCAAACAGCGTCTCTTGGGATAGTGCGCCTTGTGTTTGTGGTGCGTTCACATACCAGTTAACACACTGCTGAGCGCTAATCGGTAGCGAATCGGACTCGTAAAACCCGTTTCCTATCGGCAAGTTGATTTTAGGCATCTATCTAGCCTCTACAATAAAATAGCTATCTTGTTCCGCTGTTACATTGCTGACGCTAGTGTTGTTAGTGACCTCTAAAAAAATATAATCGTTTTGGTCCAGTTCAGTGTTTATATTGATATTGAAAAACGCCACGTCACGTCCGCCTACTAACGCGTTAACTTGTCTAGTTTGATCCAATACAGTCACCATCCCAGCAGATGAATCATCCCATTTTGAAACACGTAGCGAAAGCACATCATTTGCCGCCGATTCAAGTGTGAAATCTGCGAATATTTTATACTCTCTGGGAGTGTTGCCTAGATGCCTCAATTGCCCTTCCGCTGGATTGTCAAAGTGTTGTAAGTCCTGTGTGGTCCATAGCGCGGCGGCCAACGTTTCGAACACACCAATTGCATTGATGGTCGTGACCGTTGAAGTGGTAACGCCAATCGAGCCGCCCTCAAAGGTGTTAGGCATGCCGTTGTTGTTTGTCCATGAACAAACAATCGCGCGCTCACTTATATTTGGCGTTATATTAGTATCTGTAGCGTCAAACGCACCATTCCTAGTAATAATAACGCCGTCCAGTTGCAAAGTTGAAGGATTTACAAAATTAGATTTTTCAAAATCAAGAAAGGAAGCGTTAGCAGGTAAATCTATATTCTGATTAGATCTAAATCTCGAATTCATTGTGAAGCCTGCACCAGCTTTGAATAGTGAATAGTTGCCGTCAGTCATGCCCCTTAC
>JAAELM010000313.1 GCA_024226635.1 Oceanicoccus sp.
GCAAGTCTGGCAGGTGCAAACTTTGGCTTTCACCTAGTATGGGCGCTCCTTTTCTCCATATTCGCAACCATAGTACTGCAAGACATGGCAGCGCGTTTAGGTGTGGCCAGCGGCCAAGGCCTAGCCAGTGCAATGAAAAATATGGCTTACAAGCCATGGCTAAAGAATCTTTTTATCGTGCTTATCGTCAGTGCTATCGGCATTGGCAACGCAGCCTATGAATCGGGCAACCTAACCGGCGCTGCAATCGGGCTAGACGCATTTATCAGTATAGGCATTGGCCCCTGGGCCAGTATTTTGGGCACGATCGCTATAGTTTTACTCTGGTCGGGCAGCTACAAGTGGATAGAGACAGTACTGGTTTATCTCGTCTTTATTATGGCTGGCGTATTTCTTATCACGCTGTTGGTAGCCAAACCTGATATCGCCGCGATGTTTAGTCAGTTAATGTCTCCGCGGCTGGACGCTGACGCCATTACCACGGTGCTGGCGCTTATTGGTACCACCATCGTGCCTTATAACTTGTTTCTTCACGCGAGCCTAGTTGCAAAATCATCGAAAGGCCAAGATAAACAAGACGCGGTCGTTGCGTGCCGAAACCAGTCTGCTAGAGCTATTAGTATGGGTGGGCTTATTACGCTTATCGTAATGGCAACAGCAATGATGGCGTTCTTCAATCAAGCTGCCACTATGGACGCTTCGAACATGGGCGAGCAGCTTAAACCGGTTTTAGGTGACAAAGCTCAGTGGTTCTTTGCACTAGGGTTATTCGCCGCAGGCTTAACCAGTGCTATCACTGCGCCGCTAGCAGCCGCTTATGCGGTAACAGGAGCGCTGGGGCTTTCTGACGATATGCAAAGCAAGAGCTTTAAAGCGGTATGGTTTATCATCATTGTAGTGGGTGTCAGCGTTGCAGCACTTGGCTTTAAGCCCCTACCCGCCATCTTGTTTGCTCAAGCGACTAATGCTCTTTTACTGCCAATTATTGCCATATTTCTATTGGTCGTTATGAATAAAAGCACCGCACTGGGTGAATTTAGAAACACATGGAAAAGTAACCTGGCAGGCTTTCTGGTAGTGGGTACTGTGATTGGTTTAGGCCTGTATAAACTAATCGGCGTATTTAGCTAGCTGCAAAAATGGCAAAAATGGCAAAAGTGGGGTCAGAGTAATTTTCTCCCTTTGTATGTCATTATAGTGTGCACTCGCAGATAGCAATGAAATTACGTGACTAACAAACTAA
>JAAELM010000314.1 GCA_024226635.1 Oceanicoccus sp.
CATGTCATGATCAAAGGAGTACATCTTTGTTATCTCACCGGGCGCGAGACCATCAACGTTTGGTATGGTTAATGGCGCCGGCGGATCAAACACCGCTCCGGTCGGTTGGATAGTGATTATAAAGCGTGGCTGCAATCCATTTGGCGGCTCCATGGGCACCTTGTCCACGTTCACCTGTGTGACAGAGACAAAACCCTCTGTTGAACCGTCAGGAAATGTAACCGAACCTTTCTTTACAGTTAATGAAAAACCGGGAATTTCTTCAAGTGTGTATACTGCATCCTCATTACCAACCCATTGAGTATTTGTGGTATTAAGAGGAAGCATGTATATTGGCATACCAAGCGTATTCTTCTGTCCGGCTACTGTAACTATTTCGAATGACAGGTCAGGATAATCCCCTGTAAACGTTGCCGTGCTGCCGTCTGCTTTCAAGTGGAGGGGGCCAACCGGTACGTTCTCTATTAAGAATTGGCCTTCATCGTCCGATACGGCTTGCCTGATTATACCATCTTTTTCCACTTTCATGGTCACACCGGGTATTGGAATGTTTGAGTTGTCAAGGACAAGGCCGCTGATACTGGTAGCCCCCGGATCACCTATAGCAAGCCCGGACGCATTGAATACGACTGGAGAATAGTAATTTCCCAAAAAATCAGCTTTAACAATGTTGTTATTTATACCTTCCAGCGACCCTTGTGTAAAACTGACTGTCGCGCGACCATCACTATCGGTGTTAACCACCGCTGATCCTGAACCGTTTACGGTACCGCCTCCTACAGTAACAGTAAACGTCACAGGCACGTTTTTAATCACGTTATGGCCTTCGTCTGTAACCACCGCTACCAGGGGTCTTGATAATGGCGAAAGCACCGCGCCGCGCTGGTTATTCCCGGAACCCACATTAATCTTGTATGGCACGCCCTGCATGGCAGAAGCCGTAAATATTACCCTGCCGGTATAACCCACCGCGTACGCCTCTACCCTGTTATTGCCCTCACCTGATGTTGA
>JAAELM010000315.1 GCA_024226635.1 Oceanicoccus sp.
CAACCTGCCATCACGTCTGATAGAAATTATAATGCAATCTTTGGGAAATTTTGGCGATATATCTTGAATTGTCTGGCCCATAGCAATATCATTTTGATTCAAGAATATTTCAACAAACTTCGTTCCTTCTGTGTGCAGTGTTTCCATTTGCTTGGCTCGGTGCTGGATACCAACCCGACGGGTAAGAGCCAGATTGTAAGCCTGGATAATATCCTGACGCCGGATTATGCCTAACGGGTGATACGGATCATCGTGAGAGACAACCGGCATACACCCCAGTCCCCGTACGCTCATTTGAGCCAGCGATTCGCCAATAGTATCATCAGGAAAGGCGGCCTTTAAATGGGGCCAGGTTGTGCCAATTTTCTCGACTGTAATCGTATCTTGTTCGCTTTGTTCCAGGGCTTCTTCCATGTCGCCTATTGTTACCACGCCCCACAGTTTACCCTGTTGATCCAAAACCATAAAATTGTTATGGTGGATGTGAGCAAACATTTCTGTCAGCCTGGACAGGGACATATCTACATTCACCGTCTGCGGGTGGCGCGTCATCACTTCCTTCACCACCACATTTTGTAATATATCCACATCACGCCCTCTCTCTAAGTGAATGTCACGCCGGGTTAACTTGAGGGTGTAAATTGATTGCCCTTTCAACATACGTTGCGCCAATACGGTAGAGACCACCACAGTCAGCATCAACGGCAGGATAATACGATAATCGCCGGTCAATTCAAATAGTATCAAAATGGCTGTAATGGGAGCATGAGCGCTGGCAGAAAATACAGCCGCCATCCCCACCAGAGCATAAGCGCCCGACGATAAATCAGCCTCTGGAAATAGAGAATTGATGGCCAGAGCAAAAGCTGCGCCCAACATAGCTCCCATAAAAAGCGAAGGCGCAAATATCCCCCCTGAACCGCCAGACCCCACAGTCAAGCTGGTGGCAATCAACTTCAATACCAGCAAGGCCAGTACAACACTCAACAATGTTGCCTGATTTTCCAGAATCATCTCAATTGTTTCGTAGCCTACATTAAATATTTGCGGCATACGATGCCATTGAATAACATTCATAGCCAGTGGATAAATCAAAGCCAGTATTCCCAACAACACCCCGCCAATAGCAGGTTTTACCCATTCGGGAACACGCTTAAAGCTATCAAAAAAGTCTTCTGAAGCATATAACAAGCGCACAAAGACTACCCCAACCACTGCCGCCAATACGCCCAGTACCGGGTAAAGCAAAAATTCCCACAAGTTGTTGATGCCGTACTCAAAGGGTATGGCAAAAGCCGGAATATCGCCAAATACAATTCTCCCTACAACGCTGGCGGTAACAGACGAAACTACAACCGAACTGAAATAACGGACGCTAAACCTGCCCCCCAGAATCACTTCCAGGGCAAAGATAACCCCGGCAATGGGCGCATTAAATGTAGCGGCAATACCACCGGCAGCGCCACAAGCAACCAGGTTACTCACCCGATCATCCGATAACTTTAACGCCTGTCCGATGGTTGAGCCAATCGCCGACCCAATTTGCACAATGGGACCCTCACGCCCAACCGCCCCCCCGCTACCGATACAGATGGCAGAGGCCAGAGACTTGACAACTGCTACCACCGGACGAATACGCCCCCCCCGCAAGGCAACCGCCTCCATCACTTCGGGAACGCCATGCCCTTTGGCTTCACGGGCAAAAAGGTATATCAGCAACCCAACCAGCAAGCCACCAATAGCCGGAACAAATATAACATAAGACATTCCCCACTGTTCGGTTAGCGCCGGTATCCAATCGTAGCCAATCCACTCTACAACGCCAATTAAATAACGAA
>JAAELM010000316.1 GCA_024226635.1 Oceanicoccus sp.
AAAGTTTAATCAATCGATGATAGGGCTTGAAACAATAGGCCTTTTGCTAGTTTTCTTTCAACTTATCCCCGAACTTATCCACAGAATTTGTGGATAAGCTTTTTGAATCAGCATAAAAGGTTAATATTCATCGTTTAAAATTTCACGGCAGGCTTTTGGATCGTGTTCCGTTAGCTGTTTGCCGGTGATGGCAGAGCGCCGGGGAGTGGCAGGGTGAGATGCGCATGGTAATGGTGTTGATGGTGCGGCATAATCTACCCAGCCATTAGCCACCATAAAAATTAGCAGGGTAGACTCAATGAAACAGGCGTTTGTCACAATGTTAGGCATGCAGGATAAAATGAATCAAAAGGTGCATGCTGACTGGGTTACTCAACGATTTGAGTGGTATCGCGCCATCTGGATTGAGTGTGGCGAACTGGTTGAGCACTACGGTTATAAATGGTGGAAAAAACAGACTCCCGATATGGACCAGGTCAAACTTGAAGTGATCGATATCTGGCATTTTGGTATGAGCGCTTTATTTACTGAAGGTGAGACACAGGAGGCTATCGCTGAGTTAATGGAAGGCCAGTTGGCTGGCTATCAATACCAGGGGCAGGGAGTTCGCGAAGCCACCGAAGCGCTGGCCCAGCATAGCCTGGAGAGCAAAAGCTTTTCTGTTCCCCTGTTTTGGGATTTGCTTAATTCGGTAGAGATGGATTTTGACGAATTGTATCGTCAGTATGTGGGCAAGAATGTGTTGAACTTCTTCCGTCAGGACAACGGCTATAAAGATGGCAGTTATATCAAGCAGTGGCAGGGCCGTGAAGATAATGAACACCTGGTAGAAATTTTGGCTGAGTTGGATAGCGCCGCTGCGAACTACGGTGAAGTCGTCTATCAATCACTGCAGCAGCGCTATCAGTCGGTAACGGCTTAAAGTTCGTGGACACCGCCAATGGATGACAAGCCCCAACAAACTCAAAGCACGCAAAAAGAGCCTCCGCAGAAATTATCCACCAGTGCCCTGGCCAAGGTGCTGGATGTCCCATCACAGCAATTATTTGCCACCCTGAAAGATTATGGCTGGATTCGCAAGCTGGACGAGGGCTGGGCCTTAAGTTCCAAGGGTGAGTTTGAAGGGGGTGAGTATGTGCATAGCAAGCGTTATGGTCGCTATATCGTTTGGCCGGAAGAGTTGGCCTCCCATCCTTTGTTGCTGGCCCTTGAAGATAATCGACATATTTCTGCGACCATGGTTGGTAAGGCCTTTGGGCTTAGTGCCCGTGAAGTTAACCGTATACTGGCGGAGCTGGGTTGGATTAAACATGGCTTTCAAGGCTGGGAGCTCACCGCTGTGGGTGAACAGCGTGGTGGCATCCAATTAGAGAATGACAGTAGCGGTACCTTTTATGTGGTGTGGCCACAGGATATCCAGAGCAATAAAGCCTTAAGTAAGCTGTTAGAATTTTCCGCCGGGGTTTATGCAGACCCTGCAGCGGTGTCTGGTGATATGTTTGCCAATCAAAGTGACTATCAAGGGCTGGATGGTCACCGGCACAGCAGCAGAGCGCATTTTCAAATCTGCCACTGGCTGTATATGGCGGGCATTGCCCACGCCTGCCAGCGTGAATTACCTTTTGTGGCTGAAGATAACCCACAAACCTTGCGGGCGGATTTTTATCTGCCAGCGCATCAGCTTTATATAGAGTGCTGGGATGATGCTGGCGGTTCCAGCCTTGCCCAGAGGATGCAGCGCAAAGATATTTACCAGCAATATGGCTGTGCTGTGATTGATATTGAAAAAGACGACCTCGACCAGCTGGATGAGGTATTAACCCGCCAATTTCGCAAGCAGGGCATTCGGGTGTTTTAAATGAAAAACAGCGCGATGGTTTTGCTGTTGCTATTAGTGGCCCTGCTATTAGGGCTGGCTTACAACGTTTGGCAATCGCGGCAAGTGGCTGTGTATCAACTTGAGGTGATTAACCGGAGTGCAGAAGCGGTGGATTATATCAGGCTGTTTGGTACTGGGGCTCAAGCTGAAGCCAGGCTTAAACTTTTAAACCCCGGTCGTTCTGCGCTTATTTCTGTACTGCTTAATAAGCAGGGTGGTTTAAGGTATGAGGTGTCTCAAGGGGGCAATCGCATTGATACCTTTATTAATAAAAATATAAAAGCGATGACCTCTTTTCAGCAGCAGTTGATTATTCACCCGGGGCACCGGTATATCATCAGTGATTATGACCAGCTATCGACTTCCGATTAAGTGCTCGATTTTTTCCAGCAATTCAAAATCCCTTTCACTAACACCACCGGCTTCATGGGTGGTTAAGTAAATATCTACCGTACGGTAAACATTGGCCCACTCAGGGTGATGGTTGAGTTTCTCTGCGACGATAGCGATTTGTGTCATAAAACCAAAGGCATGAACAAAATCTTCAAACACCAGCCGGCGGTAAAGTTTGGTCCCTTGCAACGCCCATTCACCGTGGGACTGCAATCGTGTTTGAATCTCAGCTTCACTTAACGCAGCAATAGTATTCATAGCCAATCCTGTTGTTTATCTCTTGCTTAGCATAACACCACACTCAATATGATCGGTATAGGGGAATTGATCAAAGATGGCGAATTTAATGATGTCGTGACTTTGGCACAGCGCCTTCAAATTTTCATAGAGGGTATTGGGATTGCAGGAGATATACAAAATATGATCGAACTGGCTGATTAATTTTTCAGTCAGCTTATCCAGACCTGCCCGGGGTGGGTCCACCAGCACCGTAGAAAATTGGTAGCTACTCAGGTCAATATCCTTAAGGCGGCGAAACTCCCGCTCACCCGCCAGAGCTGAGGAAAAGTCCTCGCTGGACATTCTGGCAACAGTCACATTGCTAATGCCATTAAGCTCAAAATTGTAATTGGCAGATCTGACCGAGGTTTTAGAAATCTCAGTAGCTAACACTTTATTAAAGTTTTGAGCCAGCACAACAGTGAAGTTACCGTTGCCGCAGTAGAGTTCAACCAGGTCGCCACCTAAACCACGGGAGTTATCCAGCGCCCATGTCAGCATCTTTTGATTAACGGTGGCATTAGGTTGGGTAAAGCTGTTTTCTACCTGTTGAAAATCATATTGCCGGTCTTTGACCGTCAGGCTCTCCGTTACATAATCTTCGCTAAGCACCAGGCGTTGTTTTTTACTGCGGCCAATAATTTTGATCTGCAGTTGCTGTTGTAGTTGCTCCGCTAGTTGCTGCCAATCGTCCCCCAGGGGTTTATGGTAAATCATAGTGACCAGTGCCTGGCCGCTGAGGGTGGTTAAAAATTCCATCTGGAAGAGTTTGTGGCGGAGCAGGGGCGATGGTTTGATGGCCTCCATCAAGGTATCCATTAAACCGGTAATCATCGTTGAGCCGATGGGAAAATGGTCAATTCTTACAGGTTGTTTAGGTTCGGCCTTATTAAACATCACATAGTAGGTATCATCATTCTGATGCCAGATTTTAAATTCAGCCCGCACTCGAAAGTGCAAACTGGGTGAATCGTAGACTTCCAAATCCGGGGGGCAAAACTCACGGAACTGTTGGCTAATACGCTCGGCCTTGTTGTGGAGTTGCTGTTGATAATTAGCTGGATTGACGTTGCTAAGGGGCATGATGCTGGTCACATAGTAAATAGTGCAGGCATTATAGTGATTTATTGCTGTGATGCGTAATGAAAAAAACACGGCTATTGGCTACACTTTAGTGATCAAGAGGCAAGTTATTCAAGAGTTTATTCAATAGGTTAAAGCATGAAGGTATTAGTAACGGGTGGTGCAGGATATATTGGCAGTCACACCTGCGTTGAGTTGTTAGCGGCGGGGCATGAAGTGATTGTGGTAGATAACCTGTCTAATAGTCACCCTGAGTCATTAAAGCGGGTGCAGGAAATTACAGGTCGTGAGCTGGTTTTCCACCAGGTTGATATTCGTGATGCTGCCGCTCTGGAAACTATCTTCAGCCAGGAAAAAATAGATGCAGTGATTCACTTCGCTGGGCTTAAAGCGGTGGGAGAGTCCGTTGCCAAGCCTTCTCTTTATTACCAAAACAATGTCTATGGCACCTTGGTGCTGTGCGATGTGATGGCAAAGTATGACGTGTTTAATGTGGTCTTTAGCTCTTCTGCAACGGTCTATGGTGATCCGGCTACTGTGCCTATTGATGAAGACTTTCCTTTATCGGCAACAAATCCTTATGGTCGCTCTAAGTTAATGGTAGAAGAAATCTTACGTGACTTAAATGTGTCAGATGATCGCTGGAATGCCGTGTTGTTAAGGTATTTTAATCCTGCCGGTGCTCATGAGAGTGGCCGTATTGGTGAAGACCCCAATGGCATTCCCAATAACTTACTGCCTTATATTAGTCAGGTAGCTGTGGGTAAACTCGAGACTCTGGCTGTGTTTGGTAGTGATTACGATACCGTAGACGGTACCGGTGTCAGAGACTATATCCATGTAGTAGATTTGGCATTAGGCCATCTTAAGGCGCTGGAAAAATTGGCCTCTAACCCAGGCGCTATAGCCTATAACCTGGGAACCGGTACCGGTTACTCGGTACTGCAAATGGTGGCTGCATTTGAAAAGGCTTGTGGCAAACCAGTACCTTATAAGCTGGTTGATCGCCGGCCGGGTGATGTGGCTAGTTGCTATGCTGATCCAGCCTTTGCGGCGCAGGAGCTTAACTGGACTGCAAAACTGGGTATAGAAGAAATGACCCGAGATAGCTGGCGCTGGCAAAGCCAAAACCCTTCGGGTTATAAAACGTAAAATACAACCCACCATACCTGCCCCCGCCGTCATTCCCGCGAAGGCGGGAATCC
>JAAELM010000317.1 GCA_024226635.1 Oceanicoccus sp.
CAAACCCTGCGCACACCCAACAAATTGCAAAACCTTCACCGAAGCGAGGCGGAGTGATTAAACCACGAAACTGTAACACACGTTATAGCCAATGCCGCACTTCAGGGTTTTGGCCTTAAGGAAAAATAATTATCTTTGGCCGGGTAACACTCTCGTAGCGGCAGCGGGTAGTTGCGGCACGGGCCATACCGCCAACCGTTGCCCAACATAAGCGACAAAAATATTTGATGATATTATAATCAATGTAAGGAATAAAATAATATTTATGACCTACATAAAGACGATAATGAATAGTAATAAAAACTTTAAAAACAGAATAAATATGAAAAAATTGAGAGCTTTGTTTTTAGCATTGGCAATGATTGCCACCTATAGTATCTCCGCTCAGGTAGCAGTAACAACCGATGGCAGCAGCGCCGATGCTTCGGCCATGCTGGATGTAAAAAGTACCGACAAAGGTTTTTTGCCTCCACGTATGACACAAGCACAAAGAGATGGGATATCAAGCCCTGTCGAAGGCTTACTCATTTATCAAACCGATGGTACACCGGGTTATTATTATTACACCGGCACGAATTGGATAGGGATAACTTCATCCGCCTCCACATCCTTAATTGATTGTGATGGCAATATCTACCATACAATTGCCATTGGAGATCAGCTATGGATGGCTGAAAATTTAAAGGTAACGCATTACAGGAATGGCGATTCCATTCCGAATGTAACCGATGGCACAACGTGGGACACACTTATTACGGATGCATATTGCTGGTATAATAATGATCAGGCAACCAATGAAAAGTACGGAGCCCTTTATAACTGGTATGCAGTTGATGATGCTAACGGATTATGCCCAGAGGGCTGGCACGTTCCAACACATGCTGAATGGACTGCATTGACAACTTATTTGGGCGGAACAAGTGTAGCAGGAGGAAAAATGAAAGCTGCCAGTGATTTGTGGAATAGTCCAAATACAGACGCAACCAATTCAAGTAGTTTTTCAGGCCTTCCGGGCGGCGGCCGTTACGGCAGTGGTTATTTCGCCGACGTTGGCGGCTACGGGTACTGGTGGTCTTCTACGGGGTACTCATCTAACGACGCCTTGTTCCGCTTCCTGAGTTACGGCGTCGGCTACGTTAACGAGGACTACGGCAATAAGCTTTATGGTTATAGTGTCCGTTGCCTCAGGGA
>JAAELM010000318.1 GCA_024226635.1 Oceanicoccus sp.
CAGCGAGGCGGCAATGCTATTGGCACCGCTACTGATAAACATTTGCAACAGATCTGGCAGGAATGCACGCCCCAGAGTATCCACCAGGCCAACCAGTAATGCACCCAATAAGGCTCCCTTAACCGAGCCAATTCCGCCAATCACTATGACCACAAAAGTCAGGATTAAAATACTTTCACCCATGCCCGATTCCACTGCAAAAACCGGTGCAGCCATCACTCCAGCGAAACCGGCAAGCAGCGCACCTAAAGCAAAAACCAGGCTATACAACCAGCGAATATTGACCCCCAGCGCTGCAATCATGCTTCGATTACTGGCTCCGGCACGAATTCGCATGCCGAGCCGAGTGTGATTGATTAACAGATATAAACCTATAGCCACCGCTAACCCAATAGCAATAATGACGAGGCGATAAACAGGATAGGGAATACCCGGCAGGATCTCGACACTACCGCTTAATAATTCAGGCACCTGCATGAATAAAGGCTGACGACCCCAGATCATGCGGGTCCCTTCATTAAAAAACAGAATCAGTCCGAAGGTTGCCAGCACCTGATCCAGATGATCACGTTTATACAGATGACGCAACACGATGACTTCGACCAGAAAGCCACACAGACCAGCGGTAAACAGGGCTACCAGCAAGGCCAGTACAAAACTGTCACTGGCCTGCATGACCGTGGCTGCCACGTAAGCACCCACCATGTAAAAAGAGCCATGTGCCAGGTTGATCAGGTTCATCACGCCAAACACCAGCGTCAAACCCGCCGACAACAGAAACAGCATAAAACCCAGTTGCAAGCCGTTTAAAACCTGTTCAATGAATAACAGCATTATAAATAACAGGTTAAGTTGTAAGCACCATCAAAGTTGAAGCGCATTGCACCGTCTACAGATTGCAACTACCGGCATAAGCATCCTGATGATTTGAAAAGACTTTCTTCACGGTTTTATTGTGAATACCCGTTGAATCTTTCA
>JAAELM010000319.1 GCA_024226635.1 Oceanicoccus sp.
CCACAACCCTGGGCACACCTGGCTACGCCGTTTAATTGTGGATGTTGCGCAGGCTATTGTTGAAAAGAGTAAAACCTGACGTCCCCTCGTCATTCCCGAAGAATATTCTGTCATTCCGGAAGTATATTCTGTCATTCCCGAAATATATTCTGTCATTCCCGAAATATATTCTGTCATTCCCGAAATATATTCTGTCATTCCCGCGCAGGCGGGAATCTACAGCGCTGGGTCCCCGCCTTCGCGGGGATGACGTTACTTTGCGGCATTGTTATTCACTAAGTTTATACCCAATATGAAAACGATAAATTCGCTAAATCTTTGACCTCCCAGTAAAATCCTCCCTCATTAAGCATCCCATTCAAGAACTTTTCTTAAGGTACCCACATGACTCAGCGCACCCAGCAGGGCGGCCTGCAAATCGCCGACGAACTCTTCAACCTTATTAACAACGATATTGCCCCCGGCACAGGTATTGAACCAGAACAGTTCTGGAGCGCACTTGAGCAGATCCTGAATGACCTTGGGCCCAAAAATAAAGCGCTATTAGACAAGCGGGATCAGTTACAGCAGCAAATTGATCAATGGCATCAGGCCAATGGTGCGGGCGATGCCGCAGCCTACAAAGCATTTTTAACCGAGATTGGTTATCTGGTACCTGAAGGCGAAGACTTTCAAATCACCACCGAAGGTGTTGAACCTGAAATCGCAACCCAGGCCGGCCCACAATTGGTTGTGCCGATTATGAATGCCCGCTTTGCCCTAAACGCAGCCAATGCTCGCTGGGGTAGTTTATATGATGCACTTTACGGCACCGACGTTATTCCAGAAGATGACGGTGCAGAAAAAACCGGTGCCTACAACCCTGTTCGCGGCGACAAAGTTATCGCCTATGGTCGCAATGTTTTAAATGATGCTACACCGCTTGCTGAAAGCTCCCACGATTCTGTTAGTCAATACAGCGTTGTTGATGCACAGCTACAGATCAAACTAACTGATGGCAGCACTACCGTATTAAGCGACCCAACACAATTTATTGGCTATCAGGGCAATGCTGAAACCCCTGATGCGATTTTGTTAAAGCACAATAATTTGCATATCGAAATTCAAATCGACCGCAACCACCATATCGGCAAACACGATAGCGCCGGGGTTAAAGACATCCTGATGGAAGCTGCCCTTACCACCATTATGGATTGCGAAGATTCCGTTGCGGCAGTAGACGCTGAAGATAAGTCCGTTGCCTACCGCAACTGGCTGGGTTTAATGAAAGGCGACCTGGAAGAGAGCCTGGAAAAAGGCGGCAAGACTATTGTCCGTAAAATGAACTCTGACAGGGAATATACTGCAGCAGACGGCAGCGCCATAACCTTAAAAGGCCGCAGCATGTTGTTTGTTCGCAACGTCGGCCACTTGATGACCAACCCTGCCATTATCGATAAAGACGGTAACGAAATTCCTGAAGGTATTATGGACGGCATGGTAACCGCACTGGCGGCCATTCACGATCTAAAAGGCTCTGGCAGCTTAAAGAACTCCACCGCCAACAGCATTAATATTGTAAAACCCAAAATGCATGGCCCTGAAGAAGTAGCCTTTACCAATGAATTATTTGGCCGCATTGAAGATGCCCTTAAGCTACCTCGCAACACCTTAAAAGTCGGCATTATGGATGAAGAGCGTCGCACCTCTGTCAACCTGAAAGAGTGTATTCGCGCCGCCAAAGAGCGCGTGGTATTTATCAATACCGGCTTTCTGGATCGCACCGGTGATGAAATTCATACCAGTATGGAGGCGGGCCCGTTTGCCCCTAAAGCCCAACTAAAAACCATGACCTGGATTGGCGCCTACGAAGACCAGAATGTAGACCTGGGCTTGGCCTGCGGCCTGCAAGGCAAAGCGCAAATCGGCAAAGGCATGTGGCCAGAGCCCGACAATATGACCAAGATGATGGAAGCCAAAATTGGCCATCCCAATGCAGGTGCCAATACCGCATGGGTACCATCACCCACGGCGGCTACCTTGCACGCCCTGCACTACCATCAGGTCAATGTGCCCAGCAAACAGGAACAATTAAAATCACGCACCCGTGCCAGTGTTGATGATATTTTGACTATCCCTTTATTGGGCGATCAAACCCTAAGCGCAGATATCATTCAAAAAGAATTGGATAATAACTGCCAGGGCATTCTCGGTTATGTCGTGCGCTGGGTAGACCAAGGTGTAGGTTGCTCAAAAGTACCTGACATTAACAACATTGGCCTGATGGAAGACCGGGCAACCTTGAGAATTTCCAGTCAGCATATTGCTAACTGGTTGCGCCACGGTATTTGCAGCCAAGAGCAGGTGGTGGAAACTTTAAAGCGCATGGCTTCCGTTGTTGACCAACAAAATGCCGGTGACCCTGCCTATATCAATATGGCTCCAGGCTTCGACACTATAGCTTTTGAAGCGGCCTGCGACCTGGTCCTTAAAGGTTGCGAGCAACCCAACGGCTATACCGAGCCGGTGTTACACCGCAAGCGCCTGGCTCTAAAGGCCCAGTAAACCAACCTTAAAAAACTAACGCCAGAAGCCGAATTATCTTCGACTTCTGGCGTTTTCAGTTCTCAGCAGTTACCTGATATTTCTTCAACGTCTTCAACCTCCCCAACCCCTTCTGTCTCTTCAGCCTCAACCTCTTCAGCTCCCCCAGCTTCCCGACGCACTCGCTCCATGGCTATACGTTGATAGATTTCTTCACGATGCACCTCAATATCTTTAGGCGCCTCAATACCCAGCTTGACCTGCATACCTTGCACATCCAGCACGGTTATTGAAATATCGTCGCTAATTCTGATTCTTTGACCGATAGACCTTGTTAATATCAGCATAATACTCTCCGTAGTGTTCCCTTATTAGCTTTGTGTAAATGGATTAAATGCAGCGGCTTACACTGCTTTGCCGTCGACAGGAAAGACATCATCCAGGGAGCAATTAGCCCCTGCTGAACGCAATGCCATTACAATTTTTTTGCAATTTTCTATGTCGGGTGTTCTGGTACCAAGTTCGTACATGCCGATGCGGCTTTGGCTCCAGCCACCACATAAAACACCCAGGCCCTTTTGGCTTAAACCTGCAGCCTTCCTGTAGCTGGCGATAAAGTTCATTACGTCCTCCCTGTAATAGACGGCCCTAATATATCACGAAGCGTGTGCTTTACAATAAATAATCTCATTATGTGATTTTATTTTTAATCACGCTCCGTGTTATTTCATGCTATATTTCACTTCATGGAATTATCAGGACGTATCAAAGCCGCACGGCAGCATCTCTCCAAAACCCTTGGTCACAAGGTGTCACAGAAAGAATTAGCTAAGATGTGCGGTGACTGGAGCCAAAATCGTATCAGTAATTATGAGGCGGGTAGTCGTACAGCCTCAAATGCTGACTGCCTGACCATTGCCCAAACTACAGGTGTTCGCATTGAGTGGTTACAACTGGAAAGTGGCCCCATGTTGCAAAGCATGATTAAAGAAAACCCCAACACTTACACAATGAACCCGCCGGTCATTGAGTGGGACGAAATCGACGATTTTCTCGCCAACCCAAGCAGTTTTGATTTAGTAAATAAAGTCATTTCACCCTTTACCGTTATTGACAAAAGGGCCTTTGCTATTGTGTTACCCCATAGCAGCACACACAAATATAGCCGCCCTAAAACCGCTGTTATTATTCCCATTGAAAAAGACCAAGACCTGACTGGCAAAGAAGTCATGTGCAGGGATAAAAGCACTGGGGAAAAAGCCTTAAGGATCTTTACCCGCGCATTGGGAACAATCAACCTGGTTGATCCAACGGAAGTGCTGCCACCAATTATCATGGCAGCCGACGGTGAAATAGAAATCATCGGTCAAGTTGCAATAACCTATGAATAGCCGCGTAATTTTGAAAACACCCTTATTTCAAAATATCACGTATTGACAGCACTAAAGGTTTTCTAAGATCAAGCTTATCTGTAAAATTTGCGCCTTAGTGTCAGAAACAGTGGAAAATAATCATGGGCAGAGCCTATCAAAACCGTAAAGAGTCAATGGCCAAGACCTCAGATGCCAAAGCTAAGGTCTATAGCAAATATGGTCGTGAAATTTATGTTTGTGCCAAATCAGGCGGTGTTGAACCCGATGGTAACCTGGCTCTTCGCGGCTTGATTGATCGCGCAAAGAAAGACCAGGTTCCTTCCCACGTTATTGAAAAGGCCATAGACAAAGCCAAAGGGGGTGGCGGAGAAGATTTTTCTACAGCTCGCTATGAAGGTTTTGGTCCCGGCGGCTGTATGGTCATCGTAGATTGCCTAACGGATAACCCCAACCGTACCTTTGGTGATGTACGCCAGTGCTTTACCAAGACTAAAACTAAAATCGGCACCCAGGGCAGCGTTAGCCATATGTTTGACCATAGCGCTATTTTTGTCTTTAGCGGTGACGATGAAGAAGGCGCTTTGGAAGCCTTAATGATGGCCGATGTCGATGTCAGCGATATTGAGTGCGAAGACGGCAAAATCACCGTTTTTGCCCCCAACACTGATTACTTCAAAGCCAAGCAAGCCCTGGCAGAAGCCATTGAGGGCATCGACTTTGATGTCGATGAAATCCAGTTTATCCCACAGAATACAGCGCCTTTGGCCGGTGATGATATTGCCTTGATGGATACTTTTTTGGACATGCTAAACGATTTGGACGATGTACAAAACGTCTTCCATAGCGCCGAAATATAATAGTGCCGAAATATAACCGACTCTATATATTTCTAAGGCCGCTAAATAACGGCCTTCTTGCTAAACAATCACTTAAACCCTAATACATCCTGCATATCAAACAGGCCGGTTTTTTGGGTAGCAACCCAAACCGCTGCGCGGATAGCACCGCGGCCAAAGCTCATTCTTGAGCTGGCTTTATGGCCAATCTCAATACGCTCGCCATCGGCCATATACATTACGGTATGGTCACCCACAACATCACCACCACGAATGGTGGCAAAACCAATTTCATTATTGGTTCTGGGGCCAACCTGACCTTCGCGGGAAAGTACTGCGACGTCTTTAAAATCACGACCATGACCTTCGGCCACCGCTTCGCCTAAACTTAAGGCAGTACCGGAGGGTGCATCCACTTTATGGCGATGGTGGGCCTCTACAATTTCTACATCGTAGTCATCACCCAAAATTGCAGCGGCTTCTTTGGCTAATTTAAAGCAAAGGTTAACGCCAGTACTAAAGTTGGTGGCCATGCAAATCGCAGATTGATTAGCGGCATCAGCAATCAGGGCTTTGTCTTCATCGGTGCAACCTGTGGTACCGATAATCATTTTTTTACCGGCAGCAGAACAAACTTTGGCATTGGCTACGGTTGACGCCGGGGTGGTGAAATCTACCAGCACGTCAAAATCATTAATCACTGCATTAACATCGCCAACAATCGTTACGCCGTTTTTACCAAGGCCTGCTAACTCACCGGCATCAGCACCAATGGCCGGGCTTTCAGACCATTCGATAGCGGCGGTTAATTCAGCATTCGCATTTTTCTCAATCGCTTCGATCAGGGTTTTACCCATACGACCTGCGGCACCGGTGACTGCAATTTTTATTGTCATAATACTCTCTACGTAGGGTGGATTATAATCCACCATCACGATAATGGATTCCCGCCTTCGCGGGAATGACAGTAGTTAGATTTTCATATCATCAAAAAAGTTTTTAACACCTTCAAACCACGAGTTTTTACGCGGTGATTGGTTGCCTTCTTTTTCGAAGGATTCCTGCAACTCCTTAAACAGGTCTTTCTGGTGTTTGGTTAAATTAACCGGTGTTTCCAGAGTAACGCGACACAATAAGTCACCGGTTGAACCACCCCGTACAGGAGTTACACCTTTGCCACGCAAACGGAATAGTTTTCCGGTTTGCGTTTCAGCTGGAATTTTTAATTTAACACGACCATCCAGTGTTGGCACTTCGAGTTCGCCACCCAAAGAAGCATCGATAATGCTGATAGGTACTTCACAGTATAGATGCTTGCCATCACGTTCGAAGATTTTGTGCTCGCGCACATTCATCTGTACAAATAAATCACCCGGAGGGCCACCATCCGGACCTGCTTCACCTTCGCCGGTTAGACGAATACGGTCGCCGGTATCAACACCGGGCGGCACTTTAACCGAAAGGGTTTTAGTTTCTTCAATCAGGCCCTGGCCATGACAATTGTTACAAGGATCAGAAATAATCTTGCCCTTACCATGGCAGTTAGGGCAGGTTTGCTGCACCGAGAAAAAGCCCTGCTGCATCCGCACCTGGCCCACGCCACCGCAGGTCGTACAGGTTATCGGTTTGCTGCCTTTTTTGGCGCCGGAACCATCACAAACCTCACAGGACACCAAGGTTGGCACGCGAATTTTTACTTCAGTACCTTTAACCGCTTCATCTAAATCAATATCCAGATTGTAGCGTAGATCACTACCGCGGGCCGGGCCACGACTGCGGCCACCGCCACCTCCACCGCCAAACATGTCGCCAAATACATCACCAAAAATATCGCTGAAGTTACCAGCGCCACCACCACCAAAACCACCGGCTCCGCCATTGCCGCTTACAGCATCGTGACCATATTGATCATAGGCGCTACGCTTTTGGGCATCGGATAACACTTCATAAGCTTCAGAGGCTTCTTTAAATTTTTCTTCCGCTTCTTTGTTATCAGGGTTGCGATCAGGGTGGTGCTTCATCGCTACTCGGCGATAGGCTTTTTTGATATCTTTTTCAGAGGAATCCCGGTCTACACCGAGAATTTCATAGTAATCGCGCTTGGACATATATTATGGCTTCGTTGGTATTGGTATGACTAAATTTTTTAAACACAAACGCGGGAACTAGTCCCGCGTGTATAAAAACCACTGTCACTCCCGCGAAGGCGGGAGTCTAGGTTCCCGCCTTCGCGGGAACGACGATGAGTTACTTATTGTCTTCTTTAACTTCTTCAAACTCGGCATCAACAACGTCGTCGCCTGCGGCGCCATCGTCTTGCTGTGCTTCAGCACCGCCTTCCGCCTGTGCTTGAGCTGCTTGCTCTTCATACATCTTTTGAGCCAGTGGACCAGAAGCTTCAGTTAGTTTTTGCGTTGCTGCTTCCATCGCTGCTTTATCGTCGCCAGCTACCACTTCTTCGGCTTCTTTAACCGCAGTTTCAATGGCTGCTTTCTCTTCAGCAGAAGCTTTGTCACCGGCTTCTTCTAAAGTTTTCTTAGTAGCATTAATTAAGCCTTCCAGAGTATTACGGGCAGTGACTAATTCTTCAAACTGCTTATCGGCTTCAGCGTTAGCTTCGGCATCCTGTACCATTGACTCGATTTCATCATCCGATAAACCGGAAGAAGCGGTAATACGGATAGACTGTTCTTTACCTGTCGCCTTATCTTTTGCACCTACATGCAAGATACCGTTGGCATCCAAATCAAAGGTTACTTCGATTTGTGGCATACCGCGTGGTGACGGCGGAATGTCTGCCAAGTCAAAACGACCCAGTGATTTGTTACCAGAAGCTTGTTTACGCTCACCCTGAACAACATGGATGGTAACAGCTGATTGATTGTCTTCAGCGGTTGAGAAAATCTGCGATTTCTTAGTAGGAATCGTGGTGTTTTTCTCAATCAATGCCGTGGCAACACCACCCATTGTTTCGATACCTAAAGTTAGGGGTGTTACGTCTAACAGCAATACGTCTTTAACGTCGCCGCTTAATACACCGCCTTGAATCGCTGCGCCCATGGCAACCGCTTCATCAGGGTTAACATCTTTACGTGGCTCTTTACCAAAGAACTCAGCAACCTTAGCTTGTACTAAAGGCATACGCGTCTGGCCACCAACCAGAATAACATCGTCGATTTCGCTGGTAGAAAGGCCGGCATCTTGTAACGCCACTTTTAATGGCTCTAAAGATTTAGCAACCAGGTCTTCAACCAAAGACTCCAGCTTGGCACGAGTCATTTTTACAACCAAGTGCTTAGGACCTGAAGCATCGGCAGTAATGTATGGCAGGTTAACTTCAGTTTGCTGTGAAGAAGACAATTCGATCTTGGCTTTTTCCGCAGCTTCTTTTAAACGCTGCATCGCCAGTGGATCACCTTTAAGATCCATACTGTTTTCTTTCTGGAATTCTTCTGCCAGATAATCAATTAAACGTAAGTCGAAATCTTCACCACCCAGGAAAGTATCACCGTTGGTAGACAGTACTTCGAACTGGTGTTCGCCATCGACTTCTGCAATTTCAATAACAGAAATATCAAAAGTACCGCCACCTAAATCGTATACCGCGATAGTGTGGTCGCCTTTAGCTTTGTCCATACCGTAGGCTAGTGCCGCAGCGGTTGGCTCGTTGATAATACGTTTTACTTCGAGACCTGCGATTTTACCGGCATCTTTAGTGGCCTGACGCTGTGAGTCATTGAAGTAAGCAGGAACGGTAACGACCGCTTCTGTGACTGGCTCACCAAGATATTCTTCAGCGGTCTTTTTCATTTTCATCAGGATTTCAGCAGACACCTGTGGCGGTGCCATTTGCTCACCGCGAGCTTCAACCCATGCGTCGCCATTGTCGGCGGCGGAAATGGTGTAAGGAACCATAGCGATATCTTTTTGCACAACATCGTCTTTAAATTTACGACCGATTAAACGCTTAACCGCATACAAAGTGTTAGTAGGGTTGGTAACGGCCTGGCGCTTGGCGCTCTGGCCTACCAGGATTTCACCATCATCGGTGTAACCAATGATTGAAGGGGTGGTGCGATCGCCTTCAGCATTCTCAATGATCTTGCTGCTGTCGCCGTCTAGTACAGCAACACATGAGTTTGTGGTGCCTAAATCGATACCGATGATTTTACCCATTGTTCTTTCTCCAGTTTTCAACTGGCCGCTAAGGCCAATCAATGCTTTAAATTCAGTTGTTTGTATAAATTGTTTCGTTAGATGATTCTGTATATTGGTGCGAATTTGATCATTTCAAGTCCACACCGGCTATGTGCTTACTATTTATGCGTTTTCGTCGATAGAACCGGCTGCAGCCTTGGATACCATCACCATGGCTGGGCGCAATAGGCGCTCATTCAAGGTATAGCCTTTCTGCATCACCAGTGTGACGGTGTTAGGTTCCACGTCGGGGTTTTCTACCATCGACATCGCCTGATGAAACTGCGGGTCGAAGGGTTCGCCAACCGGGTCTAGCTGCTTAACATTAAATTTGGCCAGTGCATCAACCAGCGTTTTTTGCGTTAACTCAACGCCTTCAGCCAGAGGCTTAACGGCTTCGTTATCCGTATCAGCGGCTTCCAGAGCGCGCTCAAGATTATCGGCAACACCCAATAATTCAGAGGCAAATTTTTCCAGGGCGAATTTGCGCGCCTTATCGATCTCACCTTCGGCACGACGCTTGATATTCTGGGCATCAGCCAGGGTTCTCAGGGCGTCGTCTTTGGTTTTTGTCAATTCGTCTTGAAGTGCCTCAATTTGAGCTTCAGGGCCTGGACCCTCTTCAGCGGCTTGCGCAACCTCTTCTGTGGCTTGCGTTTCTTCAACAAGCTCCTCTGTTGACTGCTCAGCGCTTTCAAGATCAGGGTTAATGGTTTCTTCGTTGGACACTGCGTTCTCCGGTTTTTACTGTCTGGCCAATATCTTCACTGACCTGCTATATGGGGGCATAGCAAGGCAATTCAAGGGAAATAATTAAGGAGTTATTACAGAATTGATTTTTACATATAATTCAATGACTTAAATTAAGTAAAAGCGGTGAGAATTATGACTTTTTCAGGGCCAGGCTGAGGAGTCGGGGGTAGGGTTGCGAAATGGTCTTGCGGCCCTCCGGGCTGCCCTCAATCGGCTTTGAGCCTTAAGGCGCTTCGCTGTCTCAAAACACTCAATCGGCGCTAGCCCTGACTATTTCGCAACCCTACCCCCGACTCCTCAGCTACCTTCACGCTTTCTCTGTAGTTTCAGTTAGACC
>JAAELM010000320.1 GCA_024226635.1 Oceanicoccus sp.
CCACAACCCACCAAATCAACCGCAATAACACGCCGCCCTGATGCCAGTAAACCCGGAATCATTTTGCGCCAGATGTAACTCCAGCTAGGGTTGCCGTGCATCAATAAAATCGGCTCGGCATCGCGAGGGCCTTCATCGATGCTGTGAATTCTAATCTCGGTACCATCGTCATCTTTGATGGTCGTATAGTGCGGCTTATAGTTATAGCCGGGGAGATTTTCAAAACAGCTATCCGGTGTGCGTAATACTTTCATCATCGTCAATGTCTCTGGTGTTCAATGCTTTTTAAAGATTAAGTGTGACCGGCCCTTGAAAGGAATGCCCGCTGGTAAAAAAACAGACTCTGGCGGGAAAAGGAACCTCAACAAACAGGTCTTCTTGCAGAGTAAGTTCACGGACGGTCCAACCCGTTGGCAGTATCCGCTGCGACGATTCACTCAAACCCGGTATACCCCTGACCTCTGTTATCTGTGGTATATAATCTCGGCCATCAGCACAGCTTAGAATTTCAATCCTGCGACCCTTGGCAAACATTACGCTGTGATATTTGTTGACATCAAGCAGCAAAAGGCCGTCTTTGTTAACATCAAATTGGGTATCGATGGTGCCCGGTACAGCCACATGAGTAAAGATTCTGCCGTCAACCTCCATTGTCTCGAGCGGGCCGTCCTGTTCTGCTGCAGGGGAGCGGCGGAAAAAGGCGACATCCATAGCCGCTTTGCCAATACCGCTTTTTATAAACCCTTCCGGCGGTGTGAAATCTGCATAGCTTTGTTCAGTAAAACTCTGCGGGGATAACCAGACTTTGCCCGTGGCCAACTCCATAATTTCGCCATAGAAGGCCAGCCCATCCAGGACCCAGTTGTGCTGCCAGTCCAAATTACCCATGCCAGACTGCGCACGCTCGTTAAGCGTATTAGTCATCCTGTGCTTCCCCCCAGACCTCAATCAGCCGCGGGCGCTCTACACGGCGCTGTGCTTTTAGTAAAAGAAAATCCTGCAGGTCCAGTTCTGTCAGAAAGGTTTCGACCTGTGATTTGTCACCCTGTTCGCAGCGGTCAAAATAATCAGTGATGCGCTGTAACATATAAAGCTGATACGGAATAACCATGCCTGTGATGGTGTTACCCCGAAATGGATAATCCATTTGTTTAATGCATTTAACTCGTGGTTTTTCAGTGACGCACTGTCCTTCTTCAACCGGATTGTTGTCCAACCACTGATTAATTTCATTAACCATGCAGGTCACTTCCGGCAAAAAGTCTTTGGCGATTAAGCTCAGTATGGCTTGTAGTGTTGCGGGTATTTCATCATCGGTAAATAACTGCTGCGGATAACCGGGGTACTCCGGCATATCGGCATTCTCGGCATTCATGCGCTCCACCCAACGGTATACACGCTGGGCCTGGCTTTTCATAATCATGCCGGGGTAAGGGTCGCGGGATAAGTGGGCGTATAGAGGAGCCATCAAACTATAATCCGCTACACAGGGCTGACCACCGAATAAATACGGGTGCTGTTCAAAATGTTTATTCAGTAAGGCTAATAATTCCAGATACTGGGCTTCAATTGCCGGAATGGTTGCCTCATTAATTCCCAATAGCGGTAAGTAAGCCTGCATCGGCTTCATCACTTTTTCTGCGACTTGGCGCACCACATCCGGGCCTGCGCCGGGAGCGATGTGATCACCAAACTCCAGCTCGATAAATGCCTTATTATGTTCCAGAAAATTCCAGCGGTAATGCATGGCCACTTTCAGCAGACCTTCACTGCCAAATAGATCGATAATGAGTGCTGCCAGATGTTGTTTTGGCGTTTTGGGGTAGACGGAAAATTTTGCCTGCCCCGACTGTTCAAAGTGATCAATAATATCCACGGTATCCTGAAGCACAGTGCCGTCAGCCAGCTCGACCACCGGCACAATACCGCGCTTGGTTTGGGGGATGATTTTTTCGCCATAACTGGGGTGGCCCGGCATCACTTCATTAAAAGCTATGCCCTGCTTGCGAAAATAAGCACGCACCTTGCCGGAGTACATGGACATGGGCGCAGCATATAAGGTTATTGCATCCATGATAGACAACCTAATCGACCAGTTTGATCATTAATTTACCGTGGTTTTTGCCCTGATAAACCATTTGCACCGCTTCAGGAAAAGCGTCTATCCCTTCTACAATATGTTCGCGGAAGGTGATTTTTCCTTCATGCTCCCAAGTCAGTAAATCCACAAAGGCTTCTTTGGCACGGTGCATATAGTCACGCATGGTAAAGCCTTGCATTAGGCAGCTTTGTGTCAGTAGTTGCACATAGTTACCGGGGCCAATGGGGTTTTCGATATTTTCATATTGGGTGATTGCCCCGCAAATAATAATCCGGGCATGGCGATTCATCTGCATTAGCACAGCGTCCAGTGTTTCACCGCCTACCGCATCAAAGTACACATCAATACCTTCTGGCGCTGCTGCTTTAAGTTGACCGGCAATATCGCCCTGCTTGTAGTCGATAGTGGCATCGACGTTTAACTCATCTTTAAGGTAGGCACATTTTTCCGAGCCACCGGCAACACCTACAACACGGCAACCTTTGAGTTTAGCGATCTGGCAAACCACATGCCCTACCGCTCCCGCTGCGGAAGACACCATCACGGTCTCTCCTTCTTTGGGTTTGCCAATATCCAGTAGACCAAAGTAGGCGGTAAAGCCTGGCATACCCAAGCCACCCATAAAACGTGTCAGGGGCGCTAGATTGGGATCTATTTTTCGCAAGGCACGGCTATCAAAATTGCCGTGGGTTTGAATACCGGTAAAACCGGTGCAGAAATCACCCACCTGGTAATAGTCGGAACGGGACTCAATCACTTCCGCTACACCAAAGCCCCGCATCACTTCACCTAGCTCAACAGGCTCAATATAACTTTTCTTTTTCGAGATCCAGCCCTTCATAGCCGGGTCTACGGAGACATAATGGACCTTAACCGAGATTTCACCCTCTTGCAGTGGGGGCAAGGCATCATGGGTAAACTGCCAGGTATCAGCAATAGGCAGACCCTCGGCCTCTTGGGCAAAACGGACTTGGGTAATAGCGTT
Organism: Oceanicoccus sp.; assembly: GCA_024226635.1. Classification (GTDB taxonomy): domain Bacteria; phylum Pseudomonadota; class Gammaproteobacteria; order Pseudomonadales; family Dasaniaceae; genus Oceanicoccus. The sequence goes on from JAAELM010000320.1 coordinate 3,087, forward strand.
AACCATTTCTTTTCCAGTAATAGCTTTTAGGCACAACTGTCGACATAGCCTGAGCCATAAAGTGTTATTTTAATTGTTCTGGATTATAATGTTTTGTCATGAATAGTGTCAATACTTACTGGCCAGCTTGCGGCACCAGTAACTTAATCACCGTATCCATCATGGCATCAACCGCTGTCTTATCAAGATAAATGCCATCAACCACCAAACGACTCATACCGTGGAAGGTACTCCAGCTTAGCTGGGAAATTCTTAAGGGTGTTACTCCCGCCGGTAGCTCAACATTTTCACACAGGGCGGTAATCGTTTCGGTATACAAGCGAAAACTACTATAGGCTCTTTCCTTTAGGCTGGCGCTAATAGTACTGGACTTCCAAATACGGCTGGAAAACATTAAGTCGTAGTACTCAGAATTCTCCACAGCAAAATTAACATAGCCCCCCAGTTGCCTCTGCAAATGGTTGGCTAAATCATCAAAAGCGGCTTGCTGGTCAAATAAGGCGTCAAAGCGCCTAAAGCCTTCCTCGGCGATGGCACATAACAGGCCCTGCTTGTCTTCAAAGTGATGATAGGGCGCCGTACGGGAGACCCCTGCACGGGTGGCGAGTTTACGCATCGACAAGGCATCCTCACCCTCTTCCCGGATAATATTCGCCGCCTCGGTAATTAATACCTGACGTAAATCACCGTGATGATAGGTCTTTTTCTGGCTTTCTGACTTGTCATTAGCTTTATTCACAAGGCGAAAGGTAGCAGCCTAACTTGACAGCGTCAAAATTATCGAATAATTTGACCTCTTTGAACTTGACGCCGTCCAGTTAAGCAGAGAATCAGACCGATGGGCCATGTCGAGCACTTTAAAGTGATCATGCGCCCACCTATCGGCGTACAAAGAATATTAGAACCAATGACCGCCGAGCCAGAAAAGACCGGCCTGATCCCTAAACCCCAAGCAATGCAGGAATCCATCAATGAGCGCAAACCCTTACCCCCATTTATTACAGCCCTTAGACCTTGGCTTTACCACCCTGAAAAACCGCGTACTAATGGGCTCTATGCATACAGGCCTTGAAGAAGCGGAAAACGGTATGGAACGTATGGCCGCCTATTTTGCCGAGCGTGCCGCCGGCGGTGTTGGGCTTATTGTGACCGGTGGGTTTGGTCCCAATCAACGAGCGGCAACCCATGAGAACACCCAGTCATTAGAAACCGAAGCGGATGCCGAGCAACATAAAATCATTACTGATGCAGTGCATAAAGCCGATGGGAAAATATGTATGCAAATTTTGCATACCGGCCGTTATGCCTTTAATGAAAACCCCATCGCCCCTTCTGCCATACAAGCTCCAATTAACCCCTTTAAACCCAAAGCTGCCACCGAAGAAGAAATTGAAATGCAGATTCTGGATTTTATTAATGTCTCGGTATTGGCAAAAAAAGCGGGATACGACGGCGTAGAAATTATGGGTTCTGAAGGCTATTTTATTAACCAGTTTTTGGCAGCCAGAACCAATCATCGGGATGACCAGTGGGGCGGAAGCTAAGAAAACCGCATGCGTCTACCGGTAGAGATAGTCCGTCGCGTGCGTGAAGCCGTCGGAGAAGACTTTATTATTATCTACCGCTTATCTATGCTGGATTTAGTGGAAGGTGGCAGCTCTTATGATGAGGTAGTGACCTTAGGTAAAGCGGTAGAGCAAGCTGGTGCCACCATTATTAACACCGGCATAGGTTGGCACGAAGCGCGTATTCCAACCATTGCCACTAAAGTACCCCGGGCTGCCTTTACTTGGGTAACGGCTAAGTTTCGCGATGAGTTTTCTATTCCGGTAATTACCTCTAACCGGATTAATACACCTGAAGTGGCTGAAGAAGTACTACAGCGCGGCGATGCCGATATGATATCCATGGCACGCCCCTTTCTAGCTGACCCGCAGTTTGTAGCAAAAGCTGCCGCTAATAAAAGCGATGAAATTAATACCTGTATCGGTTGTAACCAGGCCTGCCTGGATCACGTTTTTGTTGGCAAGATGACAAGCTGTTTAGTAAACCCGCGCGCCTGTCATGAAACCGAGTTAAATATTATTCCCACAACCGAAGTGAAAAAACTGGCTGTGGTTGGCGCAGGCCCTGCGGGCATGGCCTTTGCGGTCAGTGCGGCGGAGCGTGGTCATAGCGTCACCCTGTTTGATAGCGCCGATAAAATTGGCGGGCAGTTTAATATCGCCAAACAAATACCGGGTAAAGAAGAGTTTGAAGAAACCCTGCGCTATTTTGCTACGCAAATTAAACAGCATAATATTGAGTTAAAACTTAATACCCGGGTTGATAGCGCCAGCTTAAACAATAGCGACTTTGACGAAGTGATATTAGCCACCGGTATTTCACCACGCACTCCGGATATTGAAGGTGTTGATCACGAAAAAGTACTAAGCTATTTGGATGTTATTGCAGACCGTAAACCGGTGGGCAGTAAGGTTGCGGTGATTGGTGCCGGCGGTATTGGTTTTGATGTTTCGGAATTTCTTGTTCATAGCGGTGAAGCCACCAGCTTAAATATCCCTGCCTTTATGCAAGAATGGGGTATAGATATGAGTCTGGCTGCGCGGGGCGGTATCGAAGGGATTCAAGCTAAAGTAACGCCCCCTGCCCGTGAAGTTTCATTACTGCAACGCAAATCTTCAAAAGTCGGTGCTGGCTTAGGTAAAACTACAGGCTGGGCGCATCGTGCAGGCTTGCAAAATAAAGCTGTTAAAATGATACCAGGTTGTGAGTATAAGAAAATTGACGATGCTGGTTTACATGTAGTTATTGGCGGCGAAGAGAAAGTGTTAGACGTCGATAATGTGATTATTTGCGCTGGACAAGACCCCTTACGGGAATTGGCTGACAGCCTGAGCAAACCCTATCACTTAATTGGTGGAGCCGATATTGCGGCTGAGTTAGATGCTAAACGCGCTATCGACCAGGGAACGCGTTTGGCGGCTAGTATTTAAAAGCCGTACTGTTATTCCCGCGAATGTTCTGTCATTCCCGCGAATGTTCTGTCATTCCCGCGAAGGCGGGAATCTACAGCGCTGGGTTCCCGCCTTCGCGGGAATGACGTTGCTTCGTGGGAATAGTGGTTTTTGCGTAAATAACGGGGGAAGTTTAGCTCTTTTTCGGTGCTGAAAAATGCGAGTGGTCAAGCCGCCCCGTTAATGCTTCAAAGACCATTACATAATCTGCAGCCAAACTATAAGCGGGGTAATTCAAAGTCGCCGGTTTATTTTTTTCAAAGAAAAAATGCCCCACCCAGGCAAAGCTATAACCGGCTACAGGGACTAGCAACAACAGTAACCACTGTTGGTTAAATAGCGCAAACAGCAGCACCAGTATCGATAAAGTGGTGCCAATATAATGCAATACCCGGCTTACACGATTGCTATGTTGGTTAAGATAAAAAGGGTAGAACTCGGCAAAGCTGGTAATGGTTTTATCCATGGATTTATCCTTTCGACAATAAACGGTTTATTTCTCGGGCAAACAACCAAAGACGATCCTGCCCCCAGAGGGCTAACACTTGCTTACCGTCTTTATCTAACAGGCGGAAACTGGGTACGCCCCATAAGCCCATACCGTACATGGTTTGTCGGTTAGCCTCTAATAGCGACTGCCAACCGGGGTCACCCATTTTTTGTTGGGCCTGCTGCCAGGATAAACCCGCCTGCTCAACCACATAGCGCATGCCTTTGTCATTATTGGTATTCACCCGTTCAGTAAAGGCCGCTTTTAAAAAGGCGGAAATCAATTGGGTGCCTTTGCCTTGTTCACAAGCCCAGGGGTAAAGCGAATAAGTGCGACGTACCGGCTCGCCAATGGGGTCATAGGCATTGCCAAAAGGCACCCCGGCGGCGCGAGCTTCGCGGGCGGTATCAAAAAAGATATAAAGGCCCTTTTCCCGCGTTGCGGGTACTCCGCGCATCACCATAGGCATAACGGGTTTGACCACCAGATTAACACCAGTGTCTTTGGCCAGTTGTACCGCGCGATCAAAGGCCATGGCGGTATAGGGACTACGCAGTGAAGGGTATACTTCCAGTGTCAGGCTGCCGTTATCTTTAATCTCGCCGACTTCTATCGGTGGACGAGGCATTAACAGCGGTAGGTCGGGTTGATGATCAATGCCTAGTTCTGCCAGGCGTTGCTCAAGATGATATAAACGGTCAACACCCCAGTACCATTCACCGCCATAATAAAACATGGCGCCGGAATAGTGCTTTAGCTTTTTTTGATGTTCGCTGCCAAGCTGCACTTTTTTGCCGGCTACCGCCTCGCTAACAGTGCCATAGGCCGCGGCAAGATCTTTTAGCGCCGAGTGGTCACCAGACCATAAAGCCTGCCCTACTTCAACAATACAACCCAGTAATGCCGTCTGTTCCTGTGCTGCCAATATTGAGGTAGCTAAGCTGACCAGTTCAGGTGATGGCAAGCTTTGTTGTTGGGGGAAATCCAGCTGATACTCGGGTGCCACTAAACCGGCATCGTACTGTGCCAGCTTTAATAATAAATCCGGTTCCGCGACATTATCACCCACCGGACCAGCCACTAAATGGCAGACCAACTTAATGTCATAACGCGCTAGTAAAGGTTTTAATAGCTGTGCCGCAAGATGGCTATAACCATCATCGACCTGATGAAAGTATTCAAGGGTATGGGGTAAGCCTAGCTTGCATCGTAGTTTTTCCGCTTTGGCCCGATGTTTCTCCATCCGTTTTGGGCTAGCCATTTGCTGCATAACCTTGGAGGTGGCCCAACGCAGAATAAAGCCGGGGTCCATGGTAGCAGCACCACCCTGATCTTTAAAAACCTGTTGTTCTGACTGCGCCATGGTCTTGTTCTTGCGTTAAAATTTCGAAAAGTCAGGCTCTCTGCGCTCCATAGCGGCGGCTATTGCTTCTCTGGCTTCCGGGCCTTGAACCAACTGGGTAAACAGCTCCCCTTCGGCTTGCATACACTCCTCAACTACCTCGGCCTGCTGTCCCTTCAGAAGCGCCTTACTCACCCGAAGGCTGGTAGGTGGCTTAGCCGCCAGTTTATTGGCTATCTCCCAGGCAACCGGTAAATACTCATCAGCACTGGCAATCTGATTAATGATGCCGCACTCTTTGGCCTGCTGAGCATCAAACTTTTCTCCAAGCAGTATTAGTTCTGCAGCACGCTGATAACCAGCGAGGCGTGGTAACAGAAAACTGGAAGCCGCTTCAGGACATAATCCCAAATTGGTAAAAGGCATGGAGAAAACTGTGCTATCGGCTGCTACCACAATATCGAAATGTAATAACATGGTGGTACCAATACCTATGGCGGGACCATTAACCGCAGCGACTATAGGTTTTTTAAAGCTGGCAATGGCCTTCATAAATTGTGATACCGGAGCTGCTTCATCGCCGACAGAGTTATTTAAAAAGCCCGCCAGATCATTACCCGCCGTAAAACAATCCTTAGTACCGGTTATTAACACCACACGAATACCGTTGTCCGCGTCGGCTGCATTTAAAGCATCTGCCACTGCGCCATACATATCTTGTGTTAGCGCATTTTTTTTATCGGGGCGATTCCAGGCAATAGACATCACCTTATTGTCGGTGGTTATGGTAATGGGGACTTGTTGACTCACGGTGATTACCTATTTATTTCTTAAGATGTTATTTCTGTAAAATATTTTGTGCGTTGCTTTTGAATTTCTCGGTTTCTTTTTCATCGTCCAGTAAGTTGCCCAGACTAAACGGTACATCAAGGCCTTTGCTCATGCCGGGCTGTTGATACATCGCCTGTGACCAACGCTGTAAATGATCTAAACCCTCAACAGAAATACCCGACCATTTATGCGTACGCACCCAACACCAATTGGCGATATCGGCAATGGAATAATCGGCTGCCAGCCATTCGTTATTCGCCAAGCGTCCGTCTAACACTTCAAATAAGCGGCGACCTTCATTCTGGTAACGATCAATCGCCGGTTGAATTTTTTCCGGGAAGTATCGGAAGAAAACATTGGCCTGCCCCATCATGGGACCTACACCGCCCATCTGGAACATTAACCACTGTATCACCTCAGAACGACCTTTGGCATCGGTAGGCATTAGGCGGCCAGTTTTTTCTGCCAGATAAATCATAATCGCGCCAGACTCAAAAATCGGAAAATCACCGGCATCGCGATCGACAATAGCGGGAATACGACCGTTTGGGTTAATGGCTAAAAAGTCAGGCTTTTTTTGTTCGCCCTCGGTAATATTCACGAAATGCGTATTGTATTCCAGCTCCAGGGCTTCCAGTGTGCAAGACACCTTATGACCATTAGGCGTTGGCGCGGTATATAGATCGATCATAAATATCCTTTCGGTGTTGTCTTTATTAAAATCCAGACTGACCTGCAATCACCTGCTGGTAGCTGGCATCATCCAAAGGCTCATAGGCTTGGCTTTTGGGTTTAAGTATAAATAATGGCTCTTTAACCTGATCCAGGTGATAGGCCTCTTTACGCAGTGCGCCTTTGACAAGCTTGAAGGTTACTGTAGTCTCAACCTGTTGCTGCAGGCGAATAAATACCGGCCTGGCATGAGCGGGTAACTCCCTATCAACAAATTGTGAAAAAGCGTCCATATCCAGTGAAGCACCTTCTTTTAAGGTGATGGCTGCCATACCGGCTTTACCTTCGGCACCAGGGACTTCCACGCCATAAACATTGGTCATTTCTATGCCGTCATAGGCATTAATAATTTCACCCACCTCATTGGTAGACACATTTTCTGCTCGCCAGCGGAAGGTATCACCTACCCGATCTACAAATTGAAAGTGCGGCAGGCCCAGTGCAAAACCCACATCAATTTGACGCACTAAATCACCGGTATTAAACCAGCGATCTCCAGGATTTTTTAGATCGGTTAATATTTTGCTATTGGTGGCTTCTTTGTTTTGATAGCCATCAAACTTATATTTATCATCAATTTCTGACAGTAATAGCCCTGGCTCGCCAGGCTCTGCCTCTACTAGTTTACCCGCAGCATCGCGAATCATTTCATCAGCATCAACATCATACTTCACCAACATCAGACTGGCGCTGGTGGTGCCAATGGTACGATCTTTATTCAGGAAATTGATAAAGGCAGCATTACCTTCACTGGAACCGTAAATTTCAGAAATACGTTTGACCTTAAAACGGGAGCGAAATTGATCCCAAACATCAGGACGTAGGCCATTACCCATCATCGTTTCCAGGGGGTTGTTTTTTTCTTCCGGACATTCTGGATGTATAGAGAGATAGCGGCATAACTCACCCACATAGACAAACAGGTTGGTTTGATATTGTTGTACTTCAGGCCAAAATTGACTGGCGGAAAAACGACGACGTAAAAACATGGAAGCACCGGAAGACAGTGAAGTACCAAAACCCGGCCCTAAACCTGTCATATGGTACAGAGGCAAACACATATAAATACGGTCTTGTTGTTTGGCTCGAAGGCCTGCCTTGCAATAAGGGTAGGCACTTGCCAAAAATCGACGATGATAAATAACAGCCGCTTTCGGTAAACCGGTGGTACCTGAAGTAAAGATATATAAGGCCTTTTCACCCGCTTTGATATCCGCCGTTTCGGCGAGGTTTGTTGTCGGCATGGCATCAACTTGCTCGCTAAAATTAAAGAGCTTTTCAGGCTTTGTGCTTTCGCCCGTATCCTCTACCCATAAATAGTCCTGGTCACTGAGAGGCAATTGCTCTTTGACTTCCATAATAGCCTCTACCAGCTCCTCCCCTACCAGGCATTTCCTGGAGTCGGTAATGGATATACAATGGACTAATGGCTTACCCCGCAAACTGTTATTAACCAAACTGGCCGTTGCACCGATTTTGGCCAGCGCCAAGACCGAGGCCAGCATTTCAATTCGGTTTTCTAATAACACTGCAACAACATCACCACGGGCTACGCCCTGCTTTTTTAACAGGTGGGCAAATTGATTGACCAAGCGATTAAACTGCCCCCAGTTTAGCTCTCGCCCTTCAAAAATCAGGGCAGATTTATCGGCGTACTTTTCAGCTGTCGTTTGAAACAGCAACCCCATGGAAACCGTATCATCATCTTTGGGGGGTTTATAGCTAGCCAGAAGCGGGGCCACTGTTGCAAAGTCCTTTAAGACGCGGAAAAACTCTGTTATTTTTTTCATACTTAAAAACCTAAATTAATCATTAGTCGACGCGCAATTCGCCCCAGACTTCAAGGTGATTGACACGTTCAACCCGACGGTCAGTTTTGAGGGTCAGTATTGAGGACAGACCAACTTCGCTAAATAGTGCGGCTATGTTTTGTTGTTCGGACTCACTAGCGCGAGCAAAGCAATCCTGAATCCGCTGCAGTAAATAAAAACGGTAAGGCAATACGGCGGTACTAAGGGTTATACCCCGCCACTCAAACTCTGCTTTACCAATTACCCGTCCTGCTGGATTATCCAGCCCGTTGGTACCGGCAGTAATTCCCTGATGATTGCGCAGCCAATCATTGCAAAAGGCCACATGGGCTTCAAGCTCAGGTAAATAATTTTTGGCGATAAAAACCATTAAGGCTTTTAAGGTGTCGGAAATAGTATCATCTGCATTTAACGCTGCCGTATTATCCGCATATTCCACACGAATGGGTTCTGGGGCATGCATGCGCTCCACCCAACGTGAGACTTCGGGGGCGCTTTGGCGGGTTAACATAGCGGGGACAGGATCGCGGCCCAAGTGGGCATAAAGAGGGGCAAGCAAACCATAATCACCGACACAGGGACGCCCACCTAACAAATAGGGCTGGGTCTTCAGGTGAGCTGAAAATAGCGTTAAGAACTCTTTATAAGAGTCTTCAATCAGGGGGGCGCTTGCTTCACTGACACCAAAACCCCTGGCGGCTGCGCGCATAGACTTACTGGCAAGGTCAAACAGCGCATCACGACTTTCCTGATCACTGTCTGGTGGTGCAATCGCGCAGCAAAAATCATTTTTAATAAAATCCAACTGCTCATCAAAACTCCAACGGTAGTGCATAGCCTCACGCAACAGGCCTTCGCCACCAAACAACTCGAACAGATAGGCAATAGTCGCCAGCATGGAGGATTCGGGGATAGCCGGCAGAGGGGATGTCCCTTCTGCTTCAAAAAAGTCGATGATGTCCGCGCCATCTTGCAGCAGTGTACCGTCAGGGGCCTCAACCACGGGCATAATAAAGCGCCCGACAGCAGGAACAATCTCCTGCTGGAAATGAGGATCATTAACACCTTGCTCGATAAACTCAATATGCTGCTTACGAAAGTAACTGCGAACTTTTGCGACGTACAAAGAAGAAGGTATACCGTACAACTTATAAGGCATTGTAATCACCATGATATTGGGGTTCGATAACAAGCCGGACATAATGTCATAATATATGCCAATTTAAAAGTCAGCTGTAAAAAACTTTTCTTATCTTCTGTATTAACAAGATAAAAATACTACATAGCAGCCTATGGGATGGTTTATTTCAGCTCACTTGTTGCTCTTCAGTCCGTGTTAAATCAAATAGTAAAGATGAATCACTCATACTGGCTTCTCTTGATTTTTTAAAACATGATGGTATATATTGTCACAAATTGTGACGATACATGCATGACTTACTCGTCAAGTCAAGCTGTAACAGCAGCCATGCCATCTTCATCGGCCTTTATTATGCGGCTGTGGACGGACGATGCAGGCCTGATGAACGCTGCACCCTTTGGTGACGAAACGCGTATGCCGAACATTCATTGACTAACACGAGTGATTACCATGGAAAAAGTTTTACGTATTGTTGTCGGCCTGGCCGGACTAATGTTTTTAATTTTAGGCCTGCGATGGGTGATTGACCCTGCGGCTATGGCTACAAAATGGGAGATGCCCTTGTTGGAAGGCGTGGCCTTAAATTCACAAATTGGTGATTTGGGCGCGTTCTTTTTTGTTGGTGGTTTAGTCATACTGTTAGGTGTTGTAACCCGCCAGCGGCAATGGTTTTTATCCGCCGCGCTATTAATTGGTACCGCGGGTGTGTTTCGCATACTGGCTTTGCTGGTGCATGATGCAACCCTGCCTGTGGATAAATTGGCTGGAGAGGTGATCTTATGCTGCCTGCTACTGATTGCCAGCAAACTGTTAACCAATAAAAGCTAAAGCCAAAACAGGTATAAGGGAAGACTTGTCATCGCCAATCCCCGTAGTGGATACACGACAGGATAAGAGCTTGCAGATTATGAAAATAAAACTCTCAGCTTTATTAATTATCTGTTTTGTCGGCCTGCTGATCTATCAAGGCTTGTCGCAGTTTAAAGCCTTTTCTGCGGCCTACCTCTACGGCTACCCGCTAATGATTATGCAGGAAACCCAGAAGGTGATGTTGGCCGGGGCCGCCACGGAAAACCAACTGACCCATAACGCCAACTTTCCCGACCATAATTTTCGCAATGTTGTTCGCCCCAATGTGGATACGCTCTATACCATCGCCTGGTTAAATTTGTCGGAGCAACCACAGCTACTCTCTGTACCGGATATGGGCGAGCGTTATTATATATCACCCCTTATGGATGCCTGGACCAATGTCTTTGCCTCAGTGGGCACAAGAACAACTGGCAATAAAGCCGGTGACTATGCCATTGTTGGGCCGAACTGGTCTGGCGATTTACCTGACACTTTAGAGGTTATTCGCGCCCCCACTAACAGGGTGTGGATGATTCAACGCATACAAACCAATGGCCCTGGCGATGTTGCTGCGGTTGCACAGTTGCAGCTCCAGTTTTCATTAGCCTCTTTAAGCCAATGGCAACAAGGCTTAAGCAGTGAAGCCTATGTTGGCAGTATTGATAAAGGCCACCAAACCGACAATCCTTATCTCACTGTTGATCAAATGAATGCCGATACTTTTTTCTCTGCACTGGCACAAGCACTATCGCAACAAGCTGCGCCAGCGGCTGATCAGGAAGCAATCAATAATCTGGCGGCCATTGGTGTTACAGCCGGCAACTACTCACCCGCAGCTCAAGGCTGGTTAGGTCAACTGATCGCCGATAGCGCCTTGAATATCACCCGCCAACAAATCAAAAAACAGCTAGGCGACAAACACTCATTGGAAAATGGCTGGGCTATTTATCGTCAAGGTATGGGTAATTATGGCACCGACTATAAACTGCGTACCGGTGTGGCAATTATTGGTTTAGGCGCACTGCCACCGGAAGAGGCTTTATACCCTAACACCAGCGTTGACTCTGGGGGCCAACCCCTTAACGGCCAGCATAGTTATGTCCTTCGCTTCGAACCAGGTCAAGCGCCACCGGTTGATGCCTTTTGGTCAGTCACCCTGTATGACGAAGAAGGTTTTTTGGTAGACAACCCGCTTAAGCGCTATGCCTTAGGCGATCGGGACGCATTGATATTTAACGACGATGGCTCTCTGGATATTGCGCTGCAACAAACAGCACCCACAGCCAATAGCAACAACTGGTTGCCCACCCCCAAACAGGGTTTTGCCATAACTCTGCGACTTTACTCTCCCAAGCTTGCCGCTACTGATGGCAGCTGGCCACTACCCAAAGTGATCAAACAATGAGCTATGCCCTACAGCGTAATACCCTGCTGGCGACTTTATCCAGTCTATTACTGGTCGCCTGTGACCCAACATCAGCACCGCTGGATAATCGTGTTTCTGACAGTGGCAACAGTGCCCCATCCAGCTACACCGTGCAACATAATCAGGCTGTGCTCAAACAACTACCCTTTTCCGATACTCGAGATTTTGAAGAGGCGGAAAGAGGCCTGGTGGTTGCCGCTGATAATTTAGTGGTCAAACACTCCTCTAATGATAATACTATTTGGGATATGCCCGCCTATGCTTTTATTCAAGGTGACGCTCCTGCTTCGGTTAACCCCAGTCTATGGCGACAGGCTAAACTTAATGGCACACCGGGTTTATATCAGGTTAAAGAAGGTATCTGGCAGCTAAGAAATTTTGACCTGGCTACGGTGTCTATTATTGAAGGGGAAAAAGGCTGGATTATTGTCGACCCCAATACCTCCCTGGAAACCGGTGCCTCGGCTTATCGATTCTTAAAACAGCACTTATTAAAAGACAAACCCATCTCTACGATTATTTTTACCCACAGTCATATCGATCACTTTGGCGGTGTGGCTTCTTATATTAGCGATCAGCAATATCAATCGGGGGAAGTGACTATTGTGGCTCCAGAGGGTTTTGTCAAAGAAGCCTCTAGCGAAAATATTATGTTGGGGACAGCGATGACCCGCCGCGCCGGCTATCAATATGGTTCCTCTTTAAAACCCGGCCCCCGAGGCAATGTCGATTTGGGGCTGGGAAAATCCGTCCCCTTTGGCACCGCCTCTTTATTTGTGCCCAATAAAACCATTAGTGAAACCGGAGAACGCCATATTATTGATGGTGTTGAATTTATCTTTCAAATCGCCTCTGGCACTGAAGCTCCCGCAGAGTTTACGTTTTATTTACCACAGCATAATGCCTTTTGCGGTGCCGAGGTGATTAGCCGCACCATGCATAATATTTATACCCTGAGGGGTGCCAAGGTACGCGACGCCCTACTGTGGAGCCAGACCATTGATGATATGTTGCAAAACTATGGTCAATCCGAGGTGATTTTTAATAGTCACCACTGGCCTATCTGGGGTCAGCAACGTATTCGGAACTATCTTGAAAGCCAGCGCGATACCTATAAATTTATTCACGACCAAACTGTCGGCATGATTTTGCAGGGCATGACTCCGAATGAAATAGCCCATAACATTCAACTGCCTGAAAGCTTAAATCAACCGTTTTATTCGCGGGGCTATTACGGCACGCTGCAACATAATGCCAAAGCGGTTTATCAATATTATATGGGCTGGTATGACAGCAACCCGGCCAACCTGCACCCTCTTCCCACCACCGAAACCTCCAGCAAATATATTAAATTAATGGGTGGCATTGATGTGGTGGTCGCCAACGCCCGGATTGCTTTTGATCAAGGAGAATACCAATGGGTGGCCGAACTACTCAACAAAGCGGTATTTGCCCAGCCCAGCCATCAGGGTGCTAAAACTTTATTAGCCAACACCTATGACCAACTGGCATATCAGGCAGAGTCCGGCCCCTGGCGCAGTGAATATCTAACCGCCGCCCATGAATTACGCAATGGTATTACCGCGCCCATTATGGATACCGCCGACGCCAAAGGCATATTCACCCGCACACCGATCAGAACCTTTTTAGAAACCATTGCCGTCAATATTGACGGTGAGAAAGCCGATGGCAAAACACTGGCCATAGAAATGGTATTTACCGATGTTAACGAAACCTATGTGTTATCCCTTAATAACTCGGTACTGAACTTTTACCAACGCCCACTCACCGCTAATAACCGCCTACAGCCCTCTGTCACCTTAAGCCTGACTAAAGGCCTGTTATTAGATCTCATGACCGGTACCGGCGATTTAAAAAGCACTCTGCTAAGCGAGCAATTATCGGTGGATGGCAGCCTGTTAGACTTATTGAGCTTTTTCGGTTCGATGAGAGAAACCCAGGAAAACTTTCCGATTGTGACACCTTAAGCCAGGCCCGGGAGCACCGCCTGAATTTGGAGTAGGTCGCCTAAAACGCCGACACCCCACCATCCACATTAATCGCCTGCCCGGTCATATAACTGTTGCTGGGCAGAATTAAACTGACCATGGTGCTGACAATTTCCTCCGGCTCACCCAGGCGCTTCATAGGACTACCCTGGCTCATAATCCCTTTATCCATCCCCGCAACCGCAGCATTATCCAACATAGGGGTATTGGTAAAATAGGGGCAAATCGCATTAATGCGAATATTGTAACGGGCAAATTCAACCGCTGCTGTTTTGGTTAAACCCACCGCCGCATGTTTGGAGGCAGAGTAGTGAGCCAGTTTTGGGGCACCACCAATACCGGCAGCAGAGGCTACATTCAAAATACTGCCGCCGTTTTTCATCATTAACGGTATTTGATATTTCATACCAAATAAAACGCTTTTGGCGTTGACCGCAAAGTTAATATCCATTTCCTGTTCGGTGACATCCAGCAAACTTTTCGGCGGAGAAGAGATACCGGCATTATTGACCGCAATATCAAGACCACCAAAATGCGCAACGCATGCGTCAACCAAGGCTTTGACTTCTTCTTCCACAGCCACATTGCACGCCATGGCAATAACGTCACCCGGTAGTGAATCAGCCACAGCCTGAACACCCTTTTCATTCAAGTCACCAAGAACCAGCTTCGCCCCCCTGGGTGACAGGTATTGTGCTAACAGTTTGCCAAAGCCGCTGGCGGCACCGGTGATCAGGATAACTTTATTCTCAAAACTCATGATTATAACCTTCTATATTGGTGGTATTTTGCTATTTAGAGGGATGGCTCAGCTTCTAGACGAGTCCAGATAACGGTTTTACTAAAGAAGCCAATTGTAACGGCCATCCTGAATTGGCTGGCATCTTCTAACAATAAACACGTGTTCTTTTCTTGTTCCAATTCTTTGACATAGACCCTACCCCGCCAGCATTGCTCTTCTTTATCAAAGCGCAGCTCACGGAAAAGCGTTTCACCGACTAATTCGGGTGAGTCACTATAGCTATGGACAATCCCTTCCATCCCATCGCCAGCCGCCTGCATCTTGACGATTACCGGTTGGTCCGAGTGCTGCCATAGCCCCGCCAGCCCTGCCGGCTCCGCCAGCACCAGAGAGGGCAACAGGCACAGTGCCAATATATTATTTCTCATAATAATCTCTATTATTAAGGCTTAATCAGGGTTTGACTTTGCAACTATAGTCACACAATATGCCAGAATAATTTAAAAGATAAGGCCTGTAAACCATGAATCGTAAGCGCTTTATTACTCTTGCTGTATTACTTGCACTACTCGTTGTCATTTATAGCCAGCGCGGCACCCTGGTTATGACCATAATGGACCGTGGTATGCCCACTATTTTGGCCGGTGACCCCGCCGCAGAACTGGGAGATGGCCTGCATATTGCCGTGTGCGGTGCTGGTGGCCCCATGCCAGACCCTAAGCGCTCTGGGGCCTGCCTGATGATTATCGCCGGGGAAAACCGAATCATTGTCGATTCCGGCAGCGGCGGTGCCCGCAATATTAACCGCATGCGGCTGGGTATTGGCACTATTGATGCCGTGCTGCTGACGCATTTTCACTCTGACCATATTGATGGCCTGGGTGAAGTTGCTACCTTGCGCTGGGCTTCAGCTGCTAATATCTCGCCCCTGCCCGTGATTGCACCACAGGGAGTAGAAACCGTAGTTGAAGGTTTCAACCGTAGTTACAACTTTGACACGCAATACCGCCATGACCACCATGGCGATACGGTGGCACCGCTGTCGGGTAAAGGCATGGTGGCACAGCCATTTCCAGCACCCGAAGGCGGTGAAAGCGTTATCGTCTGGGATCAGGATGATTTAAAAGTCACCGCCTTTGAAGTCGACCATAAACCGGTTACACCCGCCGTCGGTTATCGTTTTGATTACCGGGGTCGCTCACTGGCGATCAGCGGCGATACGATTCGCTCGGCTAATCTGGAACATTTTTCCCGGGATGTGGATATCCTGTTCCACGAAGCTCTCAATATGGAGATGATCAATACGATGAATAAATCGGCACAGTCAATTGGCAACCCGGTTATCGCCAAAGTCGCCTACGATATTGTTGACTACCATACCAGCCCGGTGGATGCAGCTAAGTCTGCCGCCGCTGCCGGGGCAAAACATCTGGCGCTATATCATATTGTGCCGCCGATTATTTTTCCGGGGCAGGCAGCGGCTTTTATGGCGGGTGTTAATCAAGTCTATGATGGGCCCACCACACTGACGGAAGATGGTATGATCTTTTCCCTACCGGCTAACAGCACCGCTATTAATACCAGTAATGGTTTTTGAATTTGCCTGAAGGACTTTAGTTTTCCGGGGGAAGCCAACCACACAGCGTAGGCCGCAAATATTGAGCAAGAAAATCACCCTGCTCCATAGCAGGCAACCATAGCTTTAATTCGAAGGCAGAATTAATAGCGCAGCTAACCACCTCTGCAGTAATAAGCACATCAACCGGCCTTAGCAAACCCTCAAGCACACCGTCAGAAATAAGATAGCGAATCTCATTGGTAGTTTTCCGGTGGAGGTTTTGAATCTTTTCTCTATGCTGTAGCGAGATTGTGCGGATCACTCGTGAAGAAATCAGCGGCATGGTGCCATCAACCTGCTTGACGATAAGGGTATAACAGAGAGCAAACAGCTTATCGCGACTATTAAGATCCTGCTTTAAGACCTCAGACATTACGCCACTGACAATATCAATCGTTCGGTCAAACGCAGCTTCTGCCAGCTCTTCCTTGCTATCGAAGTGGTGGTAAACTGCTCCTTTGGTAATCTCCAGGCTAGCACAGATTTTATCGATAGAGGCACCATCGTAACCGTGCTTATTAATCAGGTTGGTGGCAGCAACCAGTATTTTTTCTACGGGTTTATCCTCTTTGCGCGCAGCAATCTGATTAAGTTGCAATAAGGCCTTATCCGCCAACGCCACATTAAAACTATAATCGCTAAAGAACAAACCATTCGACCACACATCGAGTAGATGATTAACCACCCTGTCCTTATGCCTGGACTCAAAATATTCAAACCACCAATATTCCAACCATAAAAATTGAAAATACCAATTAGTTGAAGCAGTCGGTAATGATTCTTGATGAGTACTCTGATCATAACTACTAAGCACCGTTTTGAGACGCTTAAACATCTCCATAAACTGCTTAAGCACCTCGGCATAAGGGGTCTGGGACAGATTCACCAGCTCCCCAAAGGGCATCAAGGGCGGCTTACTACCCCGCTGCACCGCAATATGGTCTTCAATGAGCAGGCGCAAGAGGAGTTTCAACCGACCCGCCAAGCTATCGACATGAACCACCGACTCAACAATCTGGCAGACACGATCAATACTGCGCAGATAACAAGCCGTTGCCAGGTCTTCTTTCTTTTTGAAGTAATAGGTAATACTGGTAGTGGCCAAGTCTACCCTGGCCCCGATTTCAGCAAAGGTAGCTCTCTTGATGCCTTTTTCGCTAAACACCTGCACCGCAGAATCAATGATCAGCAACTGTTTGTTGGTAAATTTATTGTTAGGCACGCCCATTTGCCTTGACTATCCCTGTTTAATCCTGATTGCAGTAGGTTACCTTAGGCCTGGGCTTAAATCATCTAAAATTAACGGTAATACTGATATTGAGGGTATTGAAAGAATACAGTCATTATAAAAAGCCACGATAAAAAAAGGGCCGGCAAACACTGCCGACCCTTCATTATGACCAGGAAAAACTGGCCAACAGAGAGATTACTCTGCTGAATCTTGAGGCACTGGCTCACCCAGTGTTACGACAACCGTACCTACGTTATACAGGTCTC
>JAAELM010000321.1 GCA_024226635.1 Oceanicoccus sp.
AACGCAAAGGCTGTGTTGGGCACGGTTGGGCCCATAATCACATCAACGCTGTTAAAGGCTTTTACAAAATCGTTTTTAATTAAACGGCGGATTTGTTGCGCCTTGCGGTAGTAAGCATCGTAAAAACCGGCAGACAGGGCATAAGTGCCTACCAAAATACGGCGCTTAACTTCTTCGCCAAAACCTTCTTCACGGGTGCGGGTGTAGAGGTCTTGTAAATCTTCCGGGTTTTCGCAGCGGTAACCATAACGCACACCATCAAAGCGCGATAAATTGGCCGAGGCTTCTGAAGGGGCGATCACGTAATAGCAGGGCACAGCCAGGTGGGTATTCGGTAAAGAAATTTCTTTTACCGACGCGCCCATCTTTTCGTATTCTTTAATGGCGGCTTGTACCGCTTGCTCGATAGCGGGTGTTAAACCTTCACCAAAATATTCTTTCGGTAAACCAATGGTTAAGCCTGATAAGTTATCGTTGAGTGTGGCGGTGTAGTCGGGGACTGCTTTATCCATACTGGTTGAGTCTTTGGCATCGAAGCCCGCCATCACATTAAGCATCAGTGCGGCATCTTCAGCGCTGCGTGTCATTGGGCCACCCTGGTCAAGGCTGGAGGCAAAGGCAATCATGCCGTAGCGGGAAACACGGCCATAGGTGGGTTTTAGCCCTGTAATACCGCATAAAGCAGCGGGTTGGCGAATCGAGCCGCCGGTATCGGTACCAGTACTGGCTGGCGCTAATTGCGCAGCAACCGCAGCGGCACTGCCGCCGGATGAGCCGCCGGGTACGCAGTCAGTATTCCAGGGATTTTTAACCGCGCCATAAAAGCTGGATTCATTAGAGGAGCCCATAGCGAACTCATCCATATTGGTTTTGCCCAGGGAAACGGCACCGGCCTGATTAAATTTTTCGATCACGGTGGCGTTGTAAGGCGGAATAAAATTATCCAGCATTTTTGAACCACAACTGGTCTTTACTCCTTCAGTACAGAAAATATCTTTATGAGCTAAAGGGATGCCCGTTAATGCGGAGGCATCGCCGCTGGCGATTTTTGCATCGGCGGCTTTGGCCTGACTCAAGGCCTGTTCTTCGGTCACGGTGATAAAACTATTGTAATCTGCATCCAGTGTTTTGATACGCCCTAAAAAGTGCTGGGTAAGCTCTTCACTGGAAAACGTTTTATTGGATAAGCCTTCACTCAGCTCAGCCAGTGTTTTGTTATGCATGGAAAATCCTGTGTGTTACGGGTCAAATCTCAAGGGTTCGGGATTTTGGAAATATTGCGATGGGCGTTATTCAATAACCTTGGGGACAAGGTATAGGCCTTCATCGGCGTCCGGGGCAATGGCTTGAAAGCTGTCGCGCTGGTTGGTCTCGGTGACCATATCATCACGCAGGCGTTGCACCGCATCTAAGGGGTTAGCCATAGGCTCAACATCGGCGGTATCCACTGCCTGCATGTTGTCGACCATGGCCAGGATATCGTTAATCCGGTCGGCCACTTCGGGAATATCATTTTCTGCCACCCGGATACGGGACAGGATAGCGATCTTTTCAATATCGGATTGTTCTACGGACATTGCTGTTTACTCAATTGGCGCGGCGGATAAGTCGTTATAAACCCTAAACTTATCACATTTCCGCCTTGCTCTAAATGCCTGCCGTTGTTAGAGTGGCAAATTTATTGCAGGGCAGGCTTTGATATAGCAGTATGGCGTCAAAAATAGGCTAAACTTTCTTCAAAACAAACAAGTTAGAACAAAGAAGCCAAAGCAAAGACATATGGCGCCATCAAGCGGGATCTATTCCCGTAGCTGCCTTTAAGACCTGTGCCAAAACCTTTAAGGTGAAATAACTCAATGTTTAAAAGAATAAGAGGCATTTTCTCCAACGATCTGTCCATTGATCTTGGGACTGCAAACACCCTCATTTATGTGCGCGAAGAGGGCATTGTTCTGGATGAACCCTCAGTGGTCGCGATTCGTGTCCACAATGGTCAAAAGACCATCGAAGCTGTAGGCGCTGACGCCAAGCGTATGTTGGGTCGTACACCGGGCAATATCACAGCCATTAGACCTTTGAAAGACGGCGTTATCGCCGATTTTCAGGTCACTGAGAAGATGCTACAGCACTTTATATCCAAAGTTCACCAAAACAGCTTTATCCGCCCCAGCCCCCGTGTATTGATCTGCGTACCCTGTAAGTCTACCCAGGTAGAGCGCCGGG
>JAAELM010000322.1 GCA_024226635.1 Oceanicoccus sp.
ACGCAGTTTAAAACATTCAACACGGTGCTCTAAATCTTTAATATGGTGATCTAACGCCTCGCCGCGCAGCGTTTGCGAGCGTGTAGTCTCTATTAGCTTATCTTTTAAATCCATGTTACTACTCCGTTTGTTAAAGAAGCGTGCCAGTCTTAACGCTGGCTTTGCTTTCTTGCAGGGGTGATCAATCAAAAAGGGATCGCGTCATCAAACGCTGCAGAGCCTTCAGCTATAGGTGTGGTTATCCAGCCTATAGTTTTCTTACCTTCTATGTCGTAGTTCTTAACAGTCAGCAATACCTGCTTACCAGCCCAGGCATCAGTATCGTTACCGAATACCTTAACCATAGCTTTCAGGTTGGATTTACTTAACCAGATAGCCTTAGGTGCGCCCTCAAACTGCACAATGTAACCATGCTTTACTGGCTCACCAGGGTACTGCAATTCGTCTGGTCCGGCTGATACTACCTTCATGGTGCGGTTGAAGTCTGGATATTCACTAGCCTTCATGTGAGGTGAACTAGACTGCAATAAATCTTCTGAAATGATACTCATAACTTTACTTTCCTTTAGTTAACGTTTATGGTGTAGCCATCTTATACCACCAATGGAGCAGTGTCAACATGAAGAAAGTAAGGAACGTCGATAAGCGCATCAAGATAGCCGTAACCATCCCGCCAGGCCTGTTAAGAGAGTTAGAGCGCCAGGCAGCCAGGGAACATAGGAACAGGAGCAATATGGTATGTGAGGCAATGCGCCAATATCTGCTAGCCAG
>JAAELM010000323.1 GCA_024226635.1 Oceanicoccus sp.
GCAAGCCAAAGGGCCCATAGCGTTGGCCACAACAATAGATAAGTGCCAATAGGGCGATCAAAGCGAATCAGCGCCAGATAGGCGGGGGCTTTATTCAGGATAGTCGTATGCAGGGCGGTCATAGCATTTGGCGTTCTTATTACAGGCGGCCTGCAGTATAACAGTTACCGCCAGAACAAGGTTATAGCTTGGCGTTGCCGCTACCAAATGCTGGATTTTTAGGGCTTAAAAGCGGGCAGAAAAATTTCGCTGACCATAATCGGTTTAGTGGCCAGCTCAAAACGGCAGCGCCGTCCCCATAATGTTGTTTCTTGCTGCAAACTGGCAGGTAGCTGCGAGCTGTTACCTTCAATTGAGGCAATCTGGAAAGGGTGGCGTTGCATACTGGGGTCACGAAACAGCATCTCCCCGAGGGAGCTATCATTAAACTTACGCAACCTGCGCAGCCTGCCTACCAGTGAACTGGCGGGCATAACACTGCGGGCAAACACCCAGGGCTGGCCGCCGCAAAGCAGGGCCACTTCGCGAATAATGGCCATCTCCCGATGCTGCATCCCCAACAGAGTGGCTTCAGAGAGTCGTGGCCGCTGCCATTGCTGCTTGAGTACCTGCACTTTGAACTGCCCGCGACTGGACTTGATAAGTCGCTGGGTCAAAGAGCCCCGATCTAATAGCCAGGGACGGACCGAGCCGGGCAGCTGGGAGGATGTGAAGTGGTGATAATCCTGCCAGTTGGACTCTGTGGGGTGGTATCCGGATGGTTGAAGGGCGTACAATATCGGGCTTCCAGCGGGTTAGGTGTCAATAGCCGTGAGAATGCGCGAATGCCATTAAACATGCAAGTGAACATGCAAACGCTCACGTGCTGGACGAACAAGTACTGGCAATAAATCAGGCAAAAATAGAATGACAAAGAATAGGCAGAACTTCAAATGACTAAATGGGAATGTATTGTTTGTGGCTGGGTTTATGACGAAGCCAAGGGAGACCCGGAATCAGGCTTAGCACCCGGCACCCAATGGGCTGATGTCCCCGACGACTGGTTATGCCCTGACTGTGGCGTAGGCAAGGAAGACTTCGAGATGATAGAAGTTACCGGGGCCACAACTGAAGTGCCTCACCATGAAGATGAAGACACCACCGACCCTGTGGTAGCCCCGGTGATTATTCTGGGCACCGGTCTTGCCGGCTATGGCCTGGCCAAAGAATTCCGCAAGCATGATGCCGAGACACCATTAATCTTAATCACCAATGACGATGGCCGCGCGTACTCAAAGCCCATGCTATCCACCGGTTATACCAAAAATACTGAAGCCACTGACCTGGCCCAGTCCGATGCCGGCAGCATGGCCAGAACCTTAAAAGCCAGTGTCTGGACCATGACCGATGTGTTATCCATCGATACCGACCAGCAAATGATCAAAGTCGGCGATGCCGCCACCAGCATCCACTACAGCAAACTGGTACTAACCCTGGGTGCTGAAACCATCAAGCCGCCGATTGCGGGTGACGCGCTGGACTATGTTTACTCCATCAATGACTTGCTGGACTTTGATGATTTCCGTAAAGCCATGAAAAAAACCGGCGCAAAAAAAGTCTGTGTTATCGGTGGCGGCCTGATCGGCTGTGAATACACCAACGACCTGCTTAATGGTGGTTTTGAGGTTGAGACCGTTGACCCACTGGATTACTGCCTGCCTACTTTGTTACCAGAGGTAGCCGGCAAAGCGGTACAGCGTGCACTGGAAGAAAAAGGCGCAAAATTCCATTTTGGCCCCTTAGTCACCGAAGTAAACAAGGCAGAGTCAGGCGTTGTTGTGACCCTGAATACCGGTGTTACCATCAATGCTGATATCGTCGTTTGTGCTGTAGGTGTGCGTCCACGCACCGAGCTGGCTAAAGCGGCCGGTATTGAAGTTAACCGCGGTATTGTCGCTAACCGCTTATTAGAAACCTCTGCCAACAATGTTTACACCCTGGGTGATTGTGCGGAAGTAGCCGGTCATGTATTGGTTTATGTAGCCCCACTCATGGCCGGCGCCAGAGCCCTGGGTAAAACCCTGGCCGGCGAGCCCACGGAAGTTAGCTATGCCGCTATGCCCGTTACCATTAAAACACCGGCCTGCCCCGTCGCGGTAAACCCGGTACCTAAAGATGTCCAGGGTGAGTGGACAGTGCAGGAAAACGGCAATAATGTGATTGCAGAATTTCGCGGTGCTGACGGTGGCTTAATCGGCTTTGCCCTGACCGGTGAAGGCACGAAAGAGAAAATGCGACTACAAAAAGAACTGCCCCCCATCATGGCCTAATCGTCACGGTTGGATGTCATCAGGGTTAATTAATCCAAAAACTGTGGTTTACTAACCCGGGGAAAATTGAGATAGTCATTAACATGGCCATTGAGATAGCCATCAAGATAGCTGGATAAGGTTGTTATCAAGCTATCCCAAGCAATGGAATAGCTAACTCTAACAATAACTAAGCGTCTTTATTTAAAGACATAACAAGAAAAAGGAACGATTATGCGCAAGCCAGATCTAGCTGAACAAATTGCCGACAAGGCCGACATTCCCATCAACAAAGCGAACGATGTGCTGTCAGCCATCCTGGACGAAATCACTAATTCACTGAGCCGCAAAGAGTCCGTAAGCCTGATTGGTTTTGGTACCTTTGAAACTCGCCATCGCAATGCCCGCACCGGCAAAAACCCTCAAACCGGTGAGCCAATCCAGATTAAAGCTAGCAACACCGTAGGCTTTAAACCTGGTAAGGCCTTAAAAGAA
>JAAELM010000324.1 GCA_024226635.1 Oceanicoccus sp.
AATGGCAGGCAATGTAAATGTTAAAGGTTTGCTCATCCTGGCATGCGATGAAAACGGCTTTACGCCGCAAACCACTGATAATGCTCTTAAAGCCGTGCCAGTCCCTCTTTTCGGCGGCATCTTTCCGGCGGTAATCCATGGTCAGGAGAAACTACAGCGGGGGACTATTGTAGCCGGTTTAGCCGTAAAACCTGATGTGTATACAGTTCCAAATTTAAGCGACATAGCACTTGATTATGATGAGGTTATAGAAAACCTTATCCCCGAAACAGGGGTCGCTAAAACCATGTTTGTTTTTGTTGATGGTTATTCACAGAGGATCAGCTCGCTGATAGAGAGCCTCTATACTGTTATGGGATTACAGTGCAATTATATCGGCGGCGGTGCTGGTTCAATAAATCCCTCTGCTCTGGATATGAGCAACACTCCCTGCCTCTTCACAAATGAAGGTTTGGTCAAAGACAGCGCTCTTCTGGCTCTAGTCGATATTGAAAGTGGAGTTGGAGTGGGTCATGGCTGGCATAAAATTAGCGGTTCTTACAAAGTAACCGAATCAAACGGCAATGCCATAAAGTCGCTGGACTGGCGGCCT
>JAAELM010000325.1 GCA_024226635.1 Oceanicoccus sp.
CGTAGGTACGGTTGTCGTAACACTGGGTGAGCCAGTGCCTCAAGATTCAGCAGAGTAATCTCTCTGTTGGCCAGTTTTTCCTGGTCATAATGAAGGGTCGGCAGTGTTTGCCGGCCCTTTTTTAAGCTCACGCCACCTGCGCCACCTATGTGTTGAAATTGTCGAATACCATAAATGGAGGCCCATGCCTCAATGCTTAAACGCCCCTGACTCTGGCGATATATTCAGATGGCGTTTCTCCAAACCAGCGTTTGAAGCTACGCCTAAAGCTGGAAACGTCACTAAATCCCATCAAATGCCCGACGCTTTCAACAGACAAGCTGCTATCGCTCAGGTAGTTGGCGACTTGTTCTTTACTTAATTCGTCACGCAGGTTCTGGAATTTCGCTCCCTCCGAATTTAACTTTCGTGTAAGCGTGCGGGGGCTCGTATGCAGCTTTGCTGCTACTTCCCTTAAGGTCCAAATCCTGCCAGGGTTTTCAAGTATCAACTTTGTTACTGTCTCTTGAGTTGATAACACCGGCACTGTAGCTTCGCGGCCTTTGATGTCCTGTAATTGCTTTTCACAGATTGCCACTGCCTCTTGGTGCATATCTGGGTCGGCAACAGGAGATGGTGTGGACAAAATAGAGTTTGAAACGATAATTTCTGTTGTCGTTTGATTGAATGATATATCGTTACCGAAGTAGTTGTGGTACTTCTGCCAATAGTTTGGTTTTGAATAAGAAAATTTAACGTGCCCTTTGAACTGACCAGTACCGACGAAAGAAGTAATAGAAGAAAAGAGACCAATTAATGCTGTTTCCAGAATAAAAACGCGCAAATCATTCAGGTCAAAGGTTTCAGAAAAGCTCACCCTTAACCCCTCTGGGTGCTCATGGATGGAAACGTTAAAAAATTCTGCTCGGGTCTGGCTGTACTTGGCAAACAACATTAACGCCGCCCGAAGGTCGGGGGCACTAAAAGCTGCCACACCTAGCGGGCCGTGGGTTGATATATGTAACTGGGCTCCGACGGATAAGCCCAAATCTTCAAGCCTGGAGATAGCTTGTGCATTTCGATAGATTTGGGCCATTTCATTGAGGGGAATTGTGCCATCTAAGGCCATTAATGTTTTATAAGACACATTCGTGCCTGCAAAATAGGCTGCGCTGTTTTTTTCATTCAACCGTAAATGCCGAAATAGAATACGAGCATAACTGGAGGAAGGATGTTTATTATTTGCCATGTTTAGCCAACCCGGATATTGAGCCTAATGGTGTAGTCTCGAGCTAAAATCCCCGGCCTCAGTGTAAACCCAGGTGAGACAGTTTGTCACTATTTGTCCCCCTGTTGTCACTCTCTGTTCTGTTTGACGAAGGCAATTAGTCAAATAATAGCTATGTGACTAACGCTATTGTGAATGGACCAACCTTATGAGTGCGAAGCCTATCAACTGTGATCAAGCTGATGATCCTGAACGTTTTAAAGCGCTGACCCAGCGCCCAAAAATTGCCTGGCCTACTATCCTGCTGCTGGTAGCAGCCTATGGGCTATTTGGTGTCGCAACATTCGCCTACATAGAAGGTATATTGCCCTTGTTTTGGGCAATGTTGTTTAATGCCACGGCTTCTTATCTGTCTTTTGCCGTGGTTCATGAAGCAGCCCATCGCGCAGTAAGTAGCAATCTCCAATTAAACGACTGGCTCGGTAGAACCGGCATTTTGCTGCTTGAGCCAGCGCCATTGCTGCCGGTGTTTCGATGCGTGCATATGCAGCATCACCGGTTTACCAACGACCCGACAAAAGATCCTGATGCATGCTTTGGTATTGGCCCGGCTTGGCTGCTTCCGTTTAAATGGATGATATTTGATGTGGTCTATTTCAAGTATTATTTAAAGCCTGAGGTGTTTCAGCAAAGACCAAAAAGCGAACGAGTAGAATTTTATTTGGCGACTCTTTTCGGGGCGTTGGTTATTTCTGCGTTCACCTTTGCGGGGTGGCTGGAATATTATCTACTGCTTTTCTTTATCCCGACGCGAATAACCAAGTTCTTTATTATATGGGTGTTTGATTTCTTGCCCCACTATCCGCACCAGACACACGCTGCTGACGACCCTTTTCGCAGCACTTCCAATCGAGTTGGTTTGGAGTGGTTGTTAACCCCGTTATTCGTGTATCAGAATTATCATCTGGTGCATCATCTCTATCCCAGGGTTCCGTTTTATCGCTATATCAAAGTTTGGAACGCGAAGAAACATTATCACCTGTCGCAAAATCCCGCTATTGTCGATAACTTTTCACTGGATCCAGGAAAAGCAGATGACGGCGTAATTAGCGGGACGACTCGCTGATAGGATGTAGCGTAGCCAGAAGTTTTGTGGCATTAAAAAGCTTCAATCCTTTGGATTAAGTTGCGCGACCTTACAGTTAATCGGCCATGAGATAAGCCGTTTAACTTCAGAGCCTCCCCATATCGCTTCAATCTCACCAAGAGCAGCAAGCATTGCTTGTTCCGCACCGGCGCTACTGGCTTTCTTCATGGCTGACCAGGTGGCGATATAGCCTGCGAGGTCCTTAAATGACCAGTGTCTCTCGATTTTGAGGTTTGGGAAGGGTAATTCCGTAAACGGGAATGAAAGTGAAAGATAGTTATCTTCCACATGCCTGCGCTCTTTTGGCCAAAATCTGTGGATATCTTGCCAATAAAACTGTTCGAAACGCTGGGCGACTTCGCCGTCTTCGAGTAGCGGGACGCCGTAAGAAATAATGGCAAGGGTTGAGTTCGGTTTCGCAATGCGCTGGGCTTCTTTATAGAATCGATCAAGGTCAAACCAATGAGCTGCTTGAGCCACAGTTATCAAATCAGCGTATTGATCTTCAAGTCCTGTGTCATCAGCAAAAGCTTGCTTGTAGATGATATTGTGACACTGTGTAGCGTGGTTCAGTTGGGATAAGCTCGAATCGAGAGCAATAACATGCTCAAAAGCTTCGGCTAATAAGCTTGAAAGCTGCCCCGTCCCGCAACCAATATCAACGGCAACCTTATGCTCGGTACAATGTTTTGATAGTGCCTGTACCAGGGTGCCTGGATAGGTTGGGCGACTGAGGGCGTAGCCCGCGCCGTCATTAGTAAATGGATTGTCTGGGGTGTTTTTGTATTCAGTATTCATGCCTCTAATATTAGCACTAATCTATTTCAAATATTTTATACAGAATTTCGAAAGGTCAGGTTGATTCTGGGCGTGCTGATTTTCTTTGTGGGGGGTAGCCGGTGTTGCCAAAATGTTTGCGTCGTACCCGCCATGACCAGGAGACTGCCATGCTCTAGTATCAATGACCGGGTTTGTTGTTTTTGTTGGTGCTGCCTGTGCTTATGCCGGAACGCAAACTTTCTTTCGGCGCCCAGGCTTAGCGATGCAATCGTTCCATGCTTTTTTAAATCCTTTTCTTCATCGCTGTGCCAGGCCATGCCTTCATCGCCATTATGGTAGAGATTTAACAGGCAGGAGTTAAAGGTTTCATCCAGATGGTGTTCAATCATACTTTTGAGTGCCAATAACTCTTTAGTCCAGGCTAATGCATGTTTGGTGGTTTTGGAATAGGTATATGCAAAGGGCTGGTCACCGTACCAGGCAACTTTGCGTCGGGTAATAATACGCTTGCCGTAAATCAGGGCCTGGTCATGTTCCCATTGGATATTGTCCATCAGTGCCGCGAAGTAGTGGTCGGCATCGTCAACCGGAATCAGAATACCGTGGTAGTAAGCCTGTCCGTCCTGGGGCAGTAAGTTTTCTGGTTGTTCTATGGATTGCCTGAATAAGTCCATGGTTATTGATCCCGCTTGCAGGCTTCCCAGCCAATCATTGCTGATTTACGAGTGCTGCCCCACATATAACCACCGGTCTGGCCACTGCTTTGTATCACTCGGTGGCACGGGATTAGAAATGCGATGGGGTTGCGGCCTATAGCTGTACCTACTGCCCTGGAGGCACTGGGCTGGTCGATATGGGTTGCGATACTTCCGTAAGTACTCAGTGTTCCCATAGGGATTTTCAATAGTGCCTGCCATACCTTGAGCTGAAACGGGGTGGCATTAAGATGCAGTTTAATAGGTTCTAACTCCTGCTTGTCTCGCCGAAAAATATTCAGGGCATTGTGTTGTAACGGGTCTTGAGCCTGGTGATATTGAGCTTTTGGGAAACGTTGCTTAAGATCTTCCAGGGCTTGCTGTTTATCTTCTTCAAACACCATATAACAGATTCCCTTTGCAGTGGAGGCAATCATCATGGCTCCAAAAGGGCTGTTGGCAAAACTATAATTAATGGTGAGATTTTCGCCACCTTTTTTAAACTCTCCGGGTGTCATCCCCTCAATAGTGACAAATAAATCATGCAGGCGACTCGGGCCAGAGAGCCCTGTACTATAGGCTGCGTCCAGTACCGATGACTGTTTTTCCCTGAGTTGCTGCTTGGCGTATTCCAGACTTAGGTACTGGGTAAATTTTTTTGGGCTTACCCCGGCCCACTCAGTAAATAATCGCTGAAAATGGAATGGGCTGATACCGGCAACGCTGGCGATTTCATCTAACGTGGGTTGGTTTTTAAAATGCGTCTTTATATAGTCTATTGCTACTGCAATACGCTGGTATGTCAGTGATACTTGTTCGACCATATGTCCTCCGCTGCTTGTCAGGATACAAGATTAACTTTTCTGGATCGATACTTTTTACTCGATAAGTGGTCACAGGATTTTATGCGGGTTACCAGATGGCTTCGACCCGATTATTGCTATTTCTTCAATAAACCTGGAGTTGCAGGGTTCTGTCATTAAGAAAAAAGCGGCCGATGCCGTTGATAAAGAGAAGCTCAAAGAAGCTTTAATGAAGTGATGTTACGTTAAAGCCCTTACTTGCAGGGTTGGCAATGGCTTAGGTCAACCGGGATCGTATTGCTTGAAATACCGCTAAGCCAATCGCAAGCAACGTTAAGGTCAATGCTGCGCCGGAAACCTCTGGTGTAGCCACCTGTTTGACTGAGATCCCATAAGCTGCCCAGCCAATCACTAATATATAGGCAATATCTTTTTTGATAATCAGCACGCTGGCCCCTGCCGTACCCGCAATAGCCAACTTCAATAAGGTCCAGTTAACAAAACTGAGACCGATATCATTGGCATCGAGGGCGGTTTGCAAAGCGCTGAAATTAGCAATGATTGCCACGCTGACCCAGGCCACATAAATACTAAACGGCAAGGTAATAGCCAGGCTTAGTGTTTCTTCAGAGTGTTGAATAGTGCGATAGACCTGAATCAGTGTTAGCAGTAGACCGATTATCAGCACAAAGGAAACCGCTATATATTCTAAATGCCAGGCGAACATCCATGCACTATTAAACAGGCAGCTAAGGATAAAGTATTTACCGATTATACTTAGCGTTTGGCTACTGCGTTTAGAGGGTAGTGCTTGAGCAATGGCGTAGATAAATAGCGCCCAATAAATAACGCCCCATATAGCAAAGGTAAAGCCGGCAGGTGTAAACAATGAACTATATTTGGCAGAGACCTGACCGGTAGTTTGCCCGCCAATGGGTAACCAGTTAGCAAGCCAGTTAACGGCAATAACCAGTAACAGCGCGATAACAACGCCGCCCCAATCGGTAAATTTTCTTTCCATGGTATTCATCCGGATATCTTATTTCCCCAGGCAGTGTTGGTAGGCTTTTACTGCTTCAGCCAAACCCATACTAATAGCATCTACTGTCATGGCGTGGCCAATAGAAACTTCTAATAGTTGGGGGATGGTAGCAAACAGCGTCAGGTTATCCAGATTTAAATCATGTCCTGCATTCAGGCCGATACCCACATCCAGTGCTTTTTCCCCGGCGCGATAAAATTGCTGAAAGACTTCATCAACCTGTTGGTTATTTTTGACGGCGTCGGCATAAGGGCCGGTGTATAGTTCAATACGGTCAGCCCCTACTTGTTTTGCCAGTTCGATTTGTTCCAGATCCGGGTCCATAAATAAGCTAACTCGAATGCCCAGCTTTTGTAGCTCTTGAATGATGGGGGCTAGTTGATCGCCACTTTGGGTTAAATCAAAGCCGTGGTCAGAAGTGAGTTGCTCATTGCTGTCTGGCACCAGTGTGCATTGGGCGGGCTTGATATCTTTTACTAAATCAATAAAACCCGGGTAGTCACTAACGCCAGTGCGGTCGCTTTTCATTGCCGGAGCAAAAGGGTTGCCTTCAATATTAAATTCAACGCTTAACATTTTGGCTAGATCATAACAGTCATCAACGCGGATATGACGTTGGTCAGGGCGGGGGTGAACGGTAATACCATCAGCACCCGCGTCAATGCACATTTGTGCATGTTTAGGCACACTGGGATAAGTGGTATCGCGAGAATTTCTAATCAGCGCAATTTTGTTAAGGTTAACACTAAGATCAGTTTGATTGGCTGTGTTCACAATATTCCCGCTGCTGGTAGGTTTTATTTAATGATTTCTACGCGTTCAATCAACACCGCTTCAACCGGTACATCGGCATAGTTACCCAGTCTCATGGTGGGTGTTTTTTCAATCGCTTTAACCACATATTGACCATCGGTCACAATCGCAAATACCGCATAGCCTGGCGTTCTACCTTTTTTATCCAGACTGGAATTCATTTTAGTATTGATAAAAAACTGCGAGGTAGCACTGTCTGGGTCATTGGTTCGCGCCATGGAAAGTGTCCAGCGGTCATTATATAAACCGTTGCCTGATTCATTGACGATAGGGGCTTTGGTATTTTTTCTCTGCATATCTTTGGTGAAGCCACCACCTTGAATCATAAAGCGTTTTATAACCCGGTGAAAAATTGTGTCGTTATAAAAACCGGACTCTGCATAGTCGATAAAGTTAGCTACGGTAATGGGTGCTTCTTTGGCATAGAGCTTTATCGTGATTGGGCCTTTGCTGGTGTGGATAATAGCAGTGGGGTTTTTTGCCGCCGGAGTGTTATCAGCAGAATAAGCTGGAACTGCGA
>JAAELM010000326.1 GCA_024226635.1 Oceanicoccus sp.
CTCCCTGGAGCCGATGGGACTGCAGTAGGTACTGGCGCACAGAATACTGCTGACATATTGGCTGGATGCAGTACCGTAGGGATAGCCGCCGACATCGCCAATGCCTACGTGTTAAATGGATATGTCGATTGGTTTTTGCCTTCCAAGGATGAGTTGAATTGGTTGTATAAGCGCAAAAACACTGTGGGGGGTTTCAAAAACCATAATTATTGGTCCTCGACCCAATACAATTCCGACCATTCGTGGATGCAGCATTTCGGCCCACTGGGTGAACAATGGCAGTATCCAAAGAGCGGACAGACGGTCCCGTATATAGAATACTGTTATGTGCGACCTGTTCGGGCTTTTTAACTATTTAGCTATTTAACAATTTAATTATTTACCGCGAAGCGGTCGTTTATTTAATGAGGGGCAGGCACTATTTAATAGAATATTGTCTGTCCCTCTTATTCCGCTCTTCGCCCACTTAAACCAACGCATCACGTATTCCCCAATGCGTAAATAATCCACACCTAGCTCATAAAGCTGAGATATACGTTCCGCAAACCTTGCAAATGTACCTCTTGATACTCTCAACACTCCAGGTCTTATAAAATACCCAAGAAA
>JAAELM010000327.1 GCA_024226635.1 Oceanicoccus sp.
CCTACAGCGTGTGCCGCGGGTAACTATGCTATAGGTTATGCGTGCGATCTTATAAAATTGGGAAGAGCTGACATAATGCTGGCCGGCGGCTCTGATCCATTTTCCAAAGTCGCTTTTGTTGGTTTTAGTAGACTAAATGCCATTGCACCTGACGGTTGCCAACCATTTGACAAAGACAGGAAGGGACTGCTGGTTGGTGAAGGAGCCGGAATGCTGGTCTTAGAATCCTTGGAAGACGCTCTTGCAAGAAACGCTAATATTTACGCGGAAATCCTGGGTTACGGATTGAGCTGTGATGGTTATCATATAACAATTCCACATCCTGAAGGCAACGGTATTAAATCGGCAATGGAAAAAGCCTTGATAAGCGCTAAAATTAAGCCCGAAGACGTTCAACATGTAAGTGCGCATGGTACCGGCACAGTAGCTAACGACAAGGCTGAAACAATCTCTATAAAGAAGGTTTTCGGCGAACACTCAAAAAACCTGGCCATAAGCTCCATAAAATCAATGCTTGGCCATACAATGGGAGCAGCAAGCGCTATAGAGGCAATTGCTTGTGCATTAACCATTAAAGAAGGTGTCGTCCCTCCAACTATAAACTACAAAACAAAAGATCCTGAGTGTGATTTGGATTTCGTGCCAAATGTCAAACGTGAAATGCAAGTCGATATTGCAATGAATAATGCTTACGCTTTTGGTGGTAACAATAGCAGCCTTATATTAAAAAAGTATACTGGTTAAGGTTAAAGAGGTTAGGATTTTATGAATAGTCGTCTGGTTATAACTGGAATTAGCATTTTGTCACCAATAGG
>JAAELM010000328.1 GCA_024226635.1 Oceanicoccus sp.
ACCCGAGCCGCCCAACAAATGACCGATTACTATACCCAGGTGTTAGAGGGAAATACCAACCATGCAAACGGTTAATTTTAAATACCTGCCCCTACAGCCCGGCGAAACTATTTTAGACTTGGGCTGCGGCGAAGGTCGCCATGTTATTTCCGCGTATTTGCAGCAAGACGTCACTTCCATTGGCGTTGATCTTAGTGTGAATGATTTGCGCACTACCCGGGAAAAGTTCCAACCGTTTTTCGAGCCAAACAATACTAACAAAAGCTTCGGCCTGTCAGCGGCTAACGCATTACAATTACCCTTTGCCGACAACACCTTTGATAAAGTGATTTGTTCAGAAGTTCTGGAGCATATCCCTGACTTTGCAGGCGCATTAAAAGAAATTGAGCGGGTCTTAAAACCCGGCGGATTATTCTGCGCCAGCGTACCCCGCACCTGGCCCGAAAAAATCTGCTGGTATTTTAGCGATGCCTATCACAATGTAGAGGGCGGTCACCTGCGCATTTTTGAAGCCAGTAAACTCAAAGCCCAGATTGAAGAATTAGGTTTTACTTCACTTCACAAACATTGGGCCCATGCATTGCATTCACCGTTTTGGTGGCTTAAATGTGTATTCTGGAAGACCCAAGATACCAATTGGCTGATCAAACAATACCACCGTTTTTTAGTCTGGGACTTAATGGATAAACCGTTATTTACTCGCACTCTTGAGCGTATCCTCAACCCCATTATGGGCAAAAGTGTGGTGATGTATTTTAGGAAGGAAAGCAACGCATGAGTGGTGTCTTTTTATCAAAGGGATTATTCCCGTCAGAATTTTTCCAGCCGACCGTAGATTTTATTTTAAATTGCCAGCAGGCCGACGGCTCCATTCCCTGGTTTGAAGGCAGTTATGCTGACCCATGGGACCATACCGAAGCGGCTATGGCATTATCGATTGGGGGTGAGTGGGATGCAGCTGCCAAAGCCTACCAATGGCTGGCGGATACCCAATTAGACGATGGCAGTTGGTGGGCGGCCTATAAAGCCGGTGAAATTGATAATGGCGAACGCCGTGAAAGTAATTTTGTGGCCTATATTGCCACCGGTGTTTGGCATCATTACTTAATTACCCACAACAAAAACTTTTTGAAAAGCATGTGGCCAATGGTTGAGCGTGCCATTGAGTTTGTACTAAGCCTGCAATCAGAGCACGGCGAAATCCAGTGGGCAGTAAAACCCAATGGCTCGCCAAAAATGGATGCATTAATTACCGGTTGCTCATCGATTTATAAAAGCCTTGAGTGCGCGATTAATATTGCTGTCACCATGGGTGAAGACAGTGCAGAGTGGGTAGCAGCCAGAGAGCGATTAGGTGATGCCTTACGCAATAAGCCAGAGCGCTTTGACCGCACCTGGGAAAGTAAAGCGCGTTACTCTATGGATTGGTTTTACCCGGTACTAACCGGCGTATTATCACAGCCTCAATCACAGGCCCGACTTAAAGAACGTTGGGATGAATTTGTTGAAGAGAACCTGGGTTGCCGCTGCGTATCCGATGAACCCTGGGTGACCGTTGCGGAGTCCTGCGAACTCACCATGGCTTTATTAGCTGCCGGTGATCATGCCAGAGCGGTGAATGTTTATAGTTGGTTACACCAATGGCGTTTAGAAGATGGTTCTTACTGGACGGGTTATCAATTCGCCCAGGATGTTTTATGGCCCGATGAAAAGCCGACCTGGACTGCCGGTGCTATTATCTTAGCGGCGGATGCTCTAACCGAGTACACCCCGGCGGCAAAGTTGTTTACTGAAGTGTGCTTGTTAAATAAAGAAAAACAAAACCTACAAGCACAAACACACTTAAAATAATTAACAATCCCTGTCATTCCCGCGAAGGCGGGAATCCAGCCTGCATGCTGCTATTTCCGCAAAAGCGGAAATCTTCAGTGCTGGGTTCCCGCCTTCGCGGGAATGACGGTTTACAACTTCCGTAATAAACCCAAAGTATTCACCACTTCAATTTCCTCAAACAAACCCGAAGCCAAAGCCAACCGATAAATCGTAATTGGAGCCTGCCCACCTTCATCCGGGTTGGGAAATAAATCATGAACCGCCAAAATCCCACCGGGCATCACATGACTGGCCCAACTTTGATAATCGGTTTTGGCGGCTTCCATACTGTGCCCGCCATCAATAAACACCATCGACAAGGGCGTATGCCAGCCACGGCAGGCCAAGCCTGAAGGGGCAACAATAGGGATAACGGTATCTTCCAAATCCGCTGCCCGCATATTTTTACGAAATTCTTTAAAGGTATCCATCAAGCCAGCGCCATCATCATAAAGGTCAGGGTCGTGGTACTCTTCACCCAATTGATGCTCCTCAGAGCCCCGATGATGGTCCAGCGCATATAAAACACCACCAGCTTTTTTACAGGCGGTACCGATATACACTGTAGACTTGCCACAGTAGCTGCCTATCTCTAACACCGGCGCTTGAGGGGATAGCTCTAGTGCTGCGTTATACAATGCAGCCGCTTCATCTTTCGCAAGAAAGCCTTTTACCTGGTCAATATTAATAGCGAGTTCAATCGTCATAGTCTGTGATTACCTAAAAAAATAGCCGGCAAGATACCACATAAACCCAATGGATCTAAAGATCACAAGCCACCGTCATTCCCGCGAAGGCGGGAATCCAGCGCTGTAGATTTCCGCTTTAGCGAAAATAACAGCATAATCATGCAGGCTGGATTCCCGCCTCCGCGGGAATGACGATGAGGGATTTTTAGCCTTATGTTATGATGCGCCAAAATTAATGACTTTCTATTATCCAGGAACCCGCCACCCATGAAACTATCCATGCCTCGTTTTGATCAAGCCCAAGTATTGGTGGTGGGCGATGTGATGCTCGACCGTTATTGGCATGGTGGCACCTCAAGGATTTCCCCTGAGGCACCGGTACCGGTGGTCAAAGTTGAGCAAAAAGAAGACCGCCCGGGCGGGGCAGCCAATGTCGCGTTAAATATTGCAGCATTAGGGGCAGGGGTGTCCTTAACCGGTTTGGTGGGCAAGGATGAGGCCGCCGTAGCGTTGTCTGAAACCCTTTCCGCGGCTCAAGTACACAGTGATTTCCAAGTGATAGAGAGTCACCCGACCATCACCAAACTACGGGTGATCAGTCGCCATCAGCAATTAATCCGTATGGATTTTGAAGACAGCTTTAGCCCAGCCGATGCCCAGTCACTATCCGCCAGGGCCCAGCAGTTATTGCAAGCGGGTATTGGCGCAATGATCTTATCAGACTATGCCAAAGGCGCATTGGATGATCCCCAGCCCTTAATTCAAGCGGCAAGATCAGCAGGTATCCCAGTATTGGTCGATCCCAAAGGCACCGATTTTTCACGCTATAACGGCGCCACGCTGTTAACTCCCAACCTTCACGAGTTTGAAACCATTGTTGGCCCCTGCGCCAACGAAGAAGAATTGGTGAGTAAAGGCGAGCAGCTAATGCAGGCGCACAACTTACAAGCCCTGTTAGTGACCAGAGGCGAGCAGGGCATGACCCTGTTGCGCCCCAATGAGCCCGAATTGCATTTACCGGCCCGTGCCCGGGAAGTCTTTGATGTGACCGGTGCCGGCGATACCGTGATCTCAGTACTGGCCGCTTCCTTAGCCGCCGGCGAACCCTTACCGCAGGCGGTGGCCCTGGCCAACCTTGCCGCCAGTATCGTAGTGGCCAAACTGGGTACCGCTGCTATTAGCGCACCTGAACTACGCCGCGCAGTGCAAGCGGAAAAAGGTTCTGAACGTGGAGTGCTAAGCCTCGAACAATTACAGATAGCCCTGCAAGATGCCCGCGCCCACGGCGAAAAGGTTGTCTTTACCAACGGCTGCTTTGATATTTTGCACCCCGGCCATGCCGGTTATTTAGAACAGGCCCGCGCTCTGGGTGATCGCCTCGTCGTTGCTGTTAATGGCGATGATTCGATTTCACGTCTTAAAGGCCCCGGCAGACCGATTAATCCGGTAGAAAGCCGCATGTCCTTATTGTCCAAGCTGGAGTCGGTCGACTGGGTTATTTCCTTTGACACCGATACCCCCGAAGAACTACTGGAAGCCCTGCGCCCGGATATCCTCGCCAAAGGCGGTGATTACGATAAGCAAAGCGTAGTGGGCTGGGAAATCGTCGAAGGCTATGGCGGTGAAGTTAACGTACTCACCCTATTTGATAATTTCTCCACCACCGCCATCGTAGAGAAAGTGTTAGATAAAAACCAATAATCCACCCATCCCCTGTGACAATATGTCACATTCAGTTCCCCATCATCCCCTGATAGGATGCGCTCACTTTTACCATCTCAGGGGTTATTATGCCGTTTTTACGCTCTTTATCCGTTTCTATTCTTGCTCTTTCACTGGGGTCTGCCGCCCTGGCTGGTGAGTCTCACTCATCACACCGTGCCGATAGCCACGGCCCAATTGGTGTCATGGGCGAGCATATGCATAAAGAAGGGGAGTGGATGTTCTCCTACCGTTATATGTTAATGGAAATGGATGGCAACCTTGACGGCAGCAGCGGCGTTAGCACCGATGATATATTAGAAGACTATATGGTCGCCCCGGAAAATATGACCATGGAAATGCATATGCTGGGTGCCATGTACGCCCCAAGCGATGATCTAACACTGATGCTAATGGTGCCATTGATCAACAATGAAATGGACCATACCATGCAAATGATGGGCGGTATGGGAATGATGCCAATGCGTTCTGAATTTACCACTGAAACCGACGGTGTTGGTGATGTTAAGGTAGGCGGCCTATATCGCTTAAACCAAACCGACGACAGCACCCTGATTTTAAATATGACCCTGAGCCTGCCCACCGGCTCTATTGATGAAAAAGATGTCACTGGTATGAGCATGGGCAATGAAGTTCAGCTGCCATATTCCA
>JAAELM010000329.1 GCA_024226635.1 Oceanicoccus sp.
ACTATTGGGTCCATAATAGGGTTTTTGCGCTCCCCACGCTTAAAGGCCATCAACTGGCTGACCAGGTAACCGGGTATCTGGCCGGCAATCTTTGGCCATTCAGGAACGACACTGTTTCCATCTGGCATATGACATGCAACACAGGCCGCGGATTTGGTTTTACCAGCCTCGGGATTACCGGCGGCCACTACGGTACTGGATATGCTGCAGGCTATCGAGTAAACCAGTATTTGAAAGACGATTCTTTTCATTTTCTTAAGTAACCTCCGCTAAATACCGCCGCAGGATAGCGTCAAGAGTTGATAACAGCAAGAGTCTCCCCTACAATCAAATGTCATTTTTTACATAGAAGTTACGAAATCAACACCCATTTCTTTCATCGTTTTTTGTCTTTTATCGTTTTTATCATTTCTCTATAGACGATAGATTACTCCCAGGCGAATAACGTGATTGGGCCTGACTAATATCTGGCGCCCGACAGCGCCTAATAACATAGTGCTTTCCAAAGCGGGGAATGAAGCATGGCTGAAAACGCAACAACGCATGAGGCTCATTGGGATACCAGTACCGCGCCGTTAATAATAAGCCTGGGTATTCTGTTCC
The DNA here is from genome assembly GCA_024226635.1 of Oceanicoccus sp. GTDB lineage: Bacteria > Pseudomonadota > Gammaproteobacteria > Pseudomonadales > Dasaniaceae > Oceanicoccus. The sequence goes on from JAAELM010000329.1 coordinate 604, forward strand.
TGTGCCTGGCTTTTATTGTTTTTTTCGTTTATCACAGCGGTCTTGCTGCGATTATCAGCCTGGGCATTGGTACGCCACTGATAATTGGTGGGATTGTCATCTGGGTAAACGAGACAATCGATGTTGAAAGCGAAGGCCTCAGCGTTCCGTCAATGGGCTGGTTCATCCTGGCGGAAGCGATGATCTTC
>JAAELM010000330.1 GCA_024226635.1 Oceanicoccus sp.
GCATTTTAACAAATCATATGACCCATATAGACTGGATAGTATTAATAACTTACCTGATTGGTATTATTGGGCTTGGTGTCTGGCTGGCAAGGCGTCAACAATCGACCGATGACTATTATCTTGGTGGCAGGAAGATGGGATCAACCGTTATTGCCATATCTCTTGCGGCTAACCAGGTAAGCGCAATAAGCTTGATCAGCGCCCCTGCTTTTGTAGCGCTTAAAACCGGAGGTGGTATTAAATGGTTACAATTCGAGTTTGCCGTACCGGTTGCAATGATTGCCATAATGTTTCTGCTGGTGCCGGTTTTCCGTCAGCTTTCCGGCGCCTCGATCTACGAATATGCCGAACAGAGATTCGGTGCAGGTACACGGCTTACGCTGTCAGCTCTTTTTATGTTTTCACGTGGACTCTCAACAAGCGTAATCCTCTATACATCCGCGCTGGTACTCTCAGTTGTACTGAGCCTGCCTATTCTCACTACTATGATTATTATGGCAATAGTCTCCATTGCGTATACCACAATTGGAGGAATAATGGCTGATGTGTACAGCGACATCATCCAGCTTATCATTTTATATGGAGGAGTACTGGTTGCACTGATTGTGTCTATAAA
>JAAELM010000331.1 GCA_024226635.1 Oceanicoccus sp.
TATCAGTCATTAGTGATCACCATTCCCGTTTACATATCTAGCCGCTGTTGCTCCAAATAATACCACATTAGCCGCACCGCTGTCGATTATACCACTACCAGCCAAACCTTTAGACGCGTCATTATCAACACCGTCTTGACCCCAACCAACGCCTGTGTCGTTTATATTACCGTTTGAACCAGCGCCACTTATGCCGCCATCAATAGCACCAGCGGGGCCACCTGTACCAGGCAACCTACCATTACCACCATCGCCGCCGCTACCGCCTAGCCAGTTTACAGGCCCAACCTGAAAAGCATTGAACCCGCCATCACCGCCATTAGGCGCAAAGATATAACCGTCTGCCGTTGGGTATGCTGCCGATTGGGTTGCGCCGCTAAAATATATATCAGTGTCCACACCTTGCGCATCGTAAACAGTCCCGCCGTCTTGCCCGTTACCCGCGTTATTTGGTGGCGCTGTGCTTGTGTTTTCTGCTCCGTCGGCACCTTTACCACCATTGCCGCCATTTGCTTTACCTTGAAACCCGTTAGCAAGTATTAGTATTACTTTTGATCCGCTAGCAAAGTTACCAGCTCTTATGGCAGTCTGTCCGAAAGAATACGCAGTTAAAACAAACGTTATAGTTACCGCTTGAGATGGTGCGCCAGCCAAAACAAAAAGGTTAGCTTCACCCAATGCGCCATCAAGCAATATCTCGCTATTGTCTTCAAATGCTGCCTCATAAGTCATTAAGTCAACGCTGTATTGTCTGCCCTCTTTGTTATATTTAGGGTTTATTTTTAATACTTGCGCTCTAATGTTGTTAGAGTTTGCACCGTCAAATCCTTGGTCTACTTCACTATTAACATTAACAACATCGCCAGTATTAAAAGTTATGTATCTTTCATCTGCTGTAAAGCTTCTAATATACGGCGTAAACTTAAACCGGCTTACATATCGCTGTGTTAATAGGTCAGCAGCAGCTTTATCAAGCATGATATTATTATTAAAGCGCTTATCTTTATGTTCGCCATATAATTCTGGCCCTATAATGGCGTTATCTTGAAACTGAGAACCCTTTCTATAACTTGAATCGTCTTCATTGTCTGCTAAGTTTCTTTTGTCATACAGCACAAGCGCCCTAGATGCTCGTATTTGCTCTTGAGGTTTCTTACTTATAGTATAGGCGTTTATTTCTTTACCTTCTTCTATTGTGCTGCTGCTTTGCTTCCATACACTAATAGCTGACAGTTTTGCTTTGTTTTCTGTTGTGCTGAACCATAAATCCATCA
>JAAELM010000332.1 GCA_024226635.1 Oceanicoccus sp.
AAGCATTCTTTGCTGCTAACCAGGCCAACCAGCGGGATGCCAAAACCGCTACGCGCTTTTGCCACCCCTGTTGGCAGCGTTGGTATGATTCCCAAAGTCAATAGAAGCCGCATTAAAATCTGCCCCTATTTTCAGAGCACCGGTTCATTCAAAAGAGAATGAGTTAATGCGCCAGATGAAGTCGGTAATATTCGTCGGTTGCTATGCTGGTATACGTGGGTTGCCTCTGTCGAGACCTATCCAACCTTACTTAGTCCGCCGGGATGCCTGTCTTCAGTCTAGGTTCGTGGATCAATCGCCATAGGCGATTGCCATCCTAACGCCGTCGGTGATTACACCCCACTCGTGACTTGACCCAACGCATTAACTCAAATCTGGTCATTATAAATTACCCCTATGCCGGGACACGCGATAAACGCAGTTTTGGTTCAACCGGTGTTAGTACAATTTCTCGTGAGATAGCCCAGATATAAGCAATCATCTCTCTGGCAATCGCTGTCACCACAATACTGCGATGCTTACCGCGATGCATCAATCGTGCATAGCGTCGACAAAGACGTAATTGTGACTCCCAGGCCATATCAACAATTTCTTTCGGTAAACCCTCCTGGCGTTTTTGTAACTCGGTCGATACCTTGGCTGTATAGCGATAGCTATGCGCGCCCTCGACGAGTAAACGCCTGGCTCGACCATTACCACATTTCGTAATCGCGCCTAGCCGTCTTTTTCCACCACTCGAATTTTCGGACGGCACCATCCCCAAATAAGCCATCAGCTTTCGCGGATGATCGAAACGCGTTAAGTCACCCAGTTCAGCGATCACCCCAACAGCAACCCGAAGACGAACCCCTCGTAAAGCCTGAATTGCCTTCACCACCGGATAGTAGCGCCAGCTCTTCACATGGTGAATTAACTCGTTATCTAGTCTCTCCAACCGTCCTTGACGCTCCTTAATAGTTTGTAAATGTTCTTGCAAAACGATTTGCTGACATGGATGTGGTAATACCAACTCAGTCAGCCAGCGGAGGTGTTTCAATGACCAGTTGGCCCGGCCTTCATAGTGAATATTATTGCGTAGCAAAAAAGCTTTAAACTGATATCGCGCATCATTTAAATCATGCATCGCGGTTTCACGGGCACGAGACAAATCACGTATCGCTTCATCCTCTGGCTCTGGTACATAAATTGGCGTCAAATCAGCTTGCTTCAGCCGCTCGGCCAACATCATCGCGTCCCGTTTATCCGTCTTCACCCGGTCACCCGGTTTCTTTGCAATCAGCGATGGGGCAACGACATAGCAACAATGCCCCAGGCTTGTGAGTAAACGATAAATCCAATACCCACAGGGCCCAGCTTCATAGACAAAGTGTAAAGTAGCGCCAGGGTATTTACTGACAAAATGACGAGCGAGTTTTATGAGCGCTGGTTTAGTGGTAGGTATTTTCCCATGGTGCAGAACGGGTGAGCCGCGCTCATCGTCAGCATAAGCGACATCGGTTGATTCTTTATGAGTATCTAATCCAATGAAAAGTAGTGTATCTTTACGCATGCTAGTCTCCAGTTGTAGGTGTAGTGCCTATATTACGGCTCTGGCTTTGCTAACCCAAGATTCTCTGGAGGCTAGCACCTTTGGGAATCATTATGTCTAGGCCAGCTATTTGAAAGTATCCTAAAGGAGTAAATGTAGGAAAATGAAATTATATTCTGAAAATCAGCCAATTGTGGCGTCAGTTCTATATGTCATAGTAGTTCCAGTTATACTATCACTGGCTTG
>JAAELM010000333.1 GCA_024226635.1 Oceanicoccus sp.
GGTAAGTAACAGATATCGGCCATCAACATTAAGTGGGTAATTTTGAATGAAGATTGAACAAAGTCAACCGTTTGCCGGTAAAGACTGGGATTTATCACGAATAATCATGGTTTTGTAGACGAAATCAGCACTAATTCCTTTCTAAACCTACTTTCTTTGCCATAATTGATGCTATCAAACGGTTAAATACGGAAATCCGAGCACCATGACCAACGTATTACAGGCATTGTTTATTTGCGTAGGTATTATTGCCTCTCTCACCCTGCAGGCAGAGCAAAATGGCATCTATCGCTGGACGGACAATAACGGGGTAACTCAATATTCTGACCGCCCACCGGAAGGGGTTGAATCGGTGTTTGTTAAGACCTCCACTGGCAAGCGAGCGCCAGCAACCGAGCCTGAACCAACCACTACAGCCTCCGAAGATAATGCCCCACAAACCATGGAAGTTATGCCCGAGAAAGACCCTGCTTTGTGCAAGCAGGCTCAACAAAATCTAAAAGCACTGGAAAGTGCTCGTATTCGTATTACCGAGCCCGATGGCAGTAAGCGAATAATCACGGAAGAAGAGAAAGAAGCCCAAAGAGAGAATGCCAGGAAGTTTATCAAAGTGCATTGCTAGGGCGCAGTCATCTAACCATGCTGGAACTCTAACTGGTCAGTAGCCCCATTCAGTTCGGCACGAATCACTTCACCGGGCATAAACTTGCCCTGCAAAATATCCTGCGCCAATGGGTTTTCCAGATACTGCTGGATCGCACGTTTTAATGGCCGGGCACCATAGACCGGGTCAAAGCCTATATTGGCCAATTTCTCCATAACGTCATTACTCAATTCAATATGAAGTTCACGCTCCAATAGGCGCTCCCGTAACAGGTCAATCTGGATATTGGCGATGCCACGTATTTGTTCTTTCGCCAGCGGGTGAAAGACCACCGTTTCATCAATACGGTTAATAAACTCTGGGCGGAAGTGGCCACCGACAACGTCCATCACAGACTGCTTCATGGCTTCGTAATTATTTTCTTTGGCTAGCTGCTGGATCAAATCAGACCCCAGATTAGAGGTCATAACGATCACCGTATTACGAAAATCAACAGTCCGACCCTGACCGTCGGTTAAACGGCCATCCTCTAATACTTGCAGCAATATATTGAAGACATCGGGATGGGCTTTTTCTACCTCATCCAGCAACAATAAAGAATAAGGGCGACGGCGTACCGCCTCTGTTAAATACCCCCCCTCTTCATAACCGACATAACCCGGAGGCGCACCGATTAAGCGGGCTACGGAATGCTTTTCCATAAACTCGGACATGTCGATGCGAACCATGGCATCCTGGCTATCAAACAAGAAGGTAGCCAATGATTTACAAAGCTCGGTTTTACCAACACCGGTTGGGCCTAAGAATAAAAAGGAACCATTGGGTCGATTAGGGTCAGACAAACCCGCCCGGGAGCGCCTTACCGCATTGGAAACGGCGGTGACCGCTTCATCTTGACCGATAACCTTCTCTTGCAGAGACGCTTCCATTTGCAGCAGTTTATCCCGTTCGCCCTCTAACATTTTAGCTACAGGGATGCCGGTCCAGCGGGAAACCACTTCCGCCACTTCTTCATCGGTGACTTTATTACGCAATAAAGTCATTTCCATCATTTCAGCCTGGCCGGCCATATCCAGTGTTTTTTCCAGCTCTGGAATCACACCATATTGTAATTCTGACATGCGGGTTAAATCACCGGAACGACGAGCCGACTCTAAATCCAGGCGCGCTTGCTCCAAATCGCTTTTGATTTTTTGCGAACCGTGCAGAGCCGCCTTTTCTGCTATCCAGATTTCTTCCAGGTCAGCAAATTCACGCTCCACTTTTTCGATATCGTTATCCAAAATATCTAACTGCTTTTTGGCTGCACTATCAGTATCTTTTTTTACGGCTTCGCGCTGTATTTTTAACTGAATCAAGCGGCGCTCAAGACGGTCCATATCTTCCGGCTTGGAATCTATTTCCATACGAATACGACTACCCGCCTCATCAATCAAGTCGATGGCTTTATCGGGAAGCTGGCGATCAGTAATATAGCGTTGTGATAATTTGGCCGCCGCAATAATCGCAGAGTCAGTAATATCAACACCATGGTGAACTTCATAACGCTCTTTCAGGCCACGTAAGATAGCGATAGTGTCTTCTTCGCTGGGCTCATCAACCAACACTTTCTGAAAGCGGCGTTCCAGGGCAGCATCTTTTTCAAGGTACTGGCGGTATTCATCCAGCGTGGTAGCACCAACACAATGTAATTCACCACGAGCCAAGGCAGGTTTTAGCATATTCCCGGCATCGAGCGCGCCATCTGATTTACCGGCACCCACCATGGTGTGCAGCTCATCAATAAATAAAATAATTCGGCCTTCTTGTTTGGATAATTCGTTAAGCACAGCCTTTAATCGCTCTTCAAATTCTCCGCGAAATTTAGCGCCAGCTAATAGCGAACCTAAATCCAAAGACAATAAACGTTTATCTTTTAAACCTTCCGGCACCTCGCCATTGATAATTCGCTGGGCAAGACCTTCAACTATCGCTGTTTTACCCACACCTGGCTCGCCAATTAATACCGGGTTATTTTTAGTGCGACGTTGTAAAACCTGTACCGTACGACGAATTTCATCATCGCGACCAATAACCGGGTCCAGCTTGCCCTCTTCTGCCCGCGCGGTTAAATCAATAGTGTACTTATCGAGTGCCTGACGATTTTCCTCAGCGGAAGGGTCATTAATAGCCTCACCCCCGCGCACGCTTTCAATCGCATTCATTAAGGATTGTTTGTTGACTCCAGCATCAATCATTAACTGGCTGACCGACGTATTAGCATCCAACATAGCCTGCACAACCACTTCGGAAGAAACGTAGGCATCATGGTTTTGTTGCGAGAGTTTGTCTGCCAAGTTAAGCACGCGGCCTAAATCATTAGACATATGGATATCACCAGCACTACTGGTAACGGTGGGCAGGTTTTTTAAATCTTGATTAATCGCTTCGCGCAACCCGGGAATATTGGCACCGGCCTGTGCAAGCAACGGCCTGACGGAGCCATTTTTTTGTTCCAGCAAGGCGGATAACAGGTGCAGTGGGTCAATGGCATTGTGATCTTTACCCAAGGCCAATGACTGGGCATCAGATAGCGCCAGCTGCAATTGATTGGTGAGACGATCCATACGCATTGCTAGTTACCTTTATTGTTTCAGGTTATGTTCTCAATACTGATTTAATAAGGCCGTTTTTCTATAAATCAAGGGCGCTGTCATTCCCATATCGCATTGTTATTCCGCTGTTTTATAAATCAACGTAACCATCCGGCCTGTTTGCCCGTCTCGTCGATAAGAATAAAACTGTTCACTATCATCATAGCTACAAAAATCACCGCCGTAGATATGGCTAATACCTAATGCTTTTAAACGTATGCGGGCCAGTTGATATAAATCAGCGAAATAATGGCCATCGCGGTATCTATTAGCTTTAAAGGCTTGTTGCGCTTGCACCCCAAAGGCCTCCAGAAACTGTTGCCTGACTTCTGCCCCCACTTCGAAATTAACCTGGCTAATAGCCGGCCCCAGCCAAACCAGTAAGTCACTTTTTTCCGCGGTAAATTGAGCAACGGTATTATCAATCACTCCACCCGCTAAACCTCGCCAACCGGCGTGGGCAGCGGCTATTTCCTCGCCTTGCTTATCGCAAATAATCAGCGGCAGGCAATCGGCGGTCATAACGGCGCAGGCAATGGCGGGCTGGGCAGTAAAACAGGCATCCGCATCCGGGCAACATTCTTGCCCGGCGTTAGCGACCCTGTTGCTATGAATTTGGTTTAACCATTGAATCTGTTCCAGCCCTTCACAATGATCGAGCAACCATTGCCGGTTAGTCTCAACCGTCTGCAAGTCATCGTCTACATGAGCGGCCACATTAAAGCTGTTAAAAGGTGCAGAGCTAACACCACCGATACGTGTTGTGGTAAGTGCGGCAATATTATCCGGTGCGGGCCAATCGGGCACTATCCATCGTGACACTACAGGTCTTCCCGTTTCAACAGGGCTAACAGTTCGACCATATCCTCAACCAGTGGCACTTCCCAGCTGATTTCTTCCTCCGTGGAGGGGTGGATTAAAGACAGGCGGCGAGCATGTAACGCTTGTCGACTAAAGTTACGCAGGCCATTGATTAGTTCTTCACTGGCCCCCTTGGGCAGGCGAGGGCGGCCGGCATAAAGAGGGTCGCCTACCAGTGGATGTTTGATATGTGCCATATGCACACGGATTTGGTGGGTACGCCCTGTTTCTAACATGCAGCGTATATAGCAGTGGTTGGCAAAGCGTTTGATTAAACGATAATGGGTTATCGCCTCTTTGCCCCCAAGGTTAACAACGGCCATTTTTACCCGCTGTTTGGAGTGGCGACCGATATCAGCTTCTACCTTGCCACCGCCGGTCATACTGCCAAAGACCACTGCCTCATATTCACGGCTTACGGTGCGCTCCTGCAATTGATTGACCAAATGGTTTTGTGCCGCCAGTGTTTTTGCCACCACCATCAAGCCACTGGTGTCTTTATCCAGTCTATGAACAATACCGGCCCTTGGCACACTGGCCATATCGGGGTTGTGGGCCAATAAAGCATTAAGCAGGGTACCGCTGGCATTACCCGACCCCGGATGAACCACTAAACCTGCCGGCTTATTAATCACCAGTAAAGCGTCATCTTCATAGACGATATCCAGGGCAATATCCTCGGCTTCCCAGCGGTCCTCATCTTCCACTTCTGCCCTTAGCTGCAAGGCATCTCCTGAGAGGAGTTTCTCACGTGTTTTTTTGGCTTCACCATTAACCGTAAGCTCACCGCTTTTAATCCAGAGTTGCAGCCGGGCGCGGGAATAATCCGGGAAAAGCCGGGCGGCAATTTGGTCAAAGCGACTGCCGCTAAGCTCTTCTGGTACTTCAGAAGTTAGTTCTATTGTCTCTGCCATTGAAATTCCCGTCAGGATGTCTTTATGCCTACCGGCGGCTGTGGTTAAATAGCTGGCGGTAATGGACACTTTTTGCCCATAGCACGGTCTAATTTTGCCCTATTGTATATGAATGCTCGGAAACCGTTGAATGAATAAACCATATTTTCTTTTCAAAGTACTGCTCATTAGCCTTATTGTAGGCCTTGCAGCTTGCTCCACTGACGATGAAGTCCCACAAAGCCTGACCGAAAAGGAGCTTTATAAGCAAGCTCAAGAAAACCTCAAAGACGAAAGCTTTCAGCTGGCGGTTAAAAATCTTCAACTGTTAGAAGCACGCTATCCCTTTGGCCCCTACGCCGAACAGGCGCAACTGGAAATTATCTACGCTCACTATCGCAATTTTGAGCCAGAAGCTGCCATTGCCGCCGCCGACCGTTTTATTCGCTTACACCCCCAGCATAACAATGTGGATTATGCTTACTATATAAAAGGCTTGGCTAACTATGTTGAGGGCGAAGGCTTTCTGGATCGTTTTTTACCGACTGATATGACCATGCGTGACCCTGGTGCCGCACTGCAGTCTTTTGAAGACTTCCGCCAGCTGCTCTACCGCTATCCGGATAGCAGCTATGCCTCCGATGCCAAAGCACGCATGGTGTATTTACGCGCTCGCCTGGCTCGCTATGAAATCAATGTGGCCAACTATTACTTTAAGCGCGGCGCTTATCTGGCCGCCGCTAACCGTGGCCGTTATGTGGTTGAGAACTTTCCCCAGACACCCGCTACCGCGGACGCCTTAGCGGTTATGGTTCAGGCTTACCAGCTATTGGGGCTGAATGACCTGGCCAATGATTCACTCGCCGTGCTGGATAAAAACTTCCCCGACCATCCATCAATCGATGAGAACGGGCAGTTTGTCGATAAGTTTACGGTTGCCGCCAATGAGCGCTCGTTAGTCAATAAAGTCAGCTTTGGCTTATTTGACCGAAGCGCCCCACCTAAATTTGATAACCGGGCTGAATACCTAATCCGCTAACACTATTATATTGCACCGAGACGTTAAGCTATGGAAAAAACTACCATACTCCAGGAAATGCAGGTTTTACCTGAGATAGATGTCGAGTTTGAAATTAGTCGTCGAGTAGATTTTATTAAAAAAACGCTGGTCAACAGTGGTGCCAAAAACCTGGTATTGGGTATTAGTGGTGGTATTGATTCCTCTACAACTGGCCGTTTAGCGCAAATAGCCGTAGACCAGCTTAACCAGCAGAGCGGTGAAAATAACTATCAATTTAACGCTGTAAGACTGCCCTATGATATTCAGCAGGACGAGGACGACGCGCAATTGGCCATTGAATTTATTCAACCTTCACGCCATATTACAGTCAATGTAAAACCCGGCGCGGATGCTATTCACAGCGAAGTGCTTAGTGCCCTTGCTGCTCAGGATATTAATCCTTCTAACGCTGCCAGTGATTTTTCCAAAGGCAATGTCAAAGCCAGAACGCGGATGGTTCTGCAATACGACATTGCTGGCCTGTTGGGTGGCCTGGTATTAGGCACGGATCATTCCGCTGAAAATATTACCGGCTTCTTCACCAAATGGGGCGACGGGGCCTGTGACCTTGCACCGCTATTTGGTCTCAGTAAACGTCAGGTCAGGCAACTTGCCAAACACCTGGGTGCACCACAGTTACTAGTGGAGAAAACGCCGACAGCGGACCTGGAGTCATTATCACCGCAAAAAGCTGACGAGCAGGTTCTGGGCGTCACTTATGATCAACTGGATGATTATCTCGAAGGCAAACCGGTAAGTGATGAGATTGCCGCTCACATCGAAGCTATTTATGCCAAAACCCAGCATAAGCGTTTACCTATTCCTACTGTTTACGACTAGATTTCACTGCATGTCATCGTCCCCGCTGAGGAGTCGGGGGTAGGGTTGCGAAATGGTCTTGCGGCCCTAACGATAAAAACCACCAGCACTACGCCCAAAAGATATTTATCCCAATAGGTTTAGAAACTGGCTTTGCGACACTATTCATGAAGGCCTACACTTATACTTTAAAACGTCAGGGTTGATAAACAGCAACGGCAAAGTATGAGTTCAGCAATACAGGAAAGTCAACTTAACCAGCAGCAAAATCTGGCACTACTTAAGGTTTATACCGTTTATCGTGCCTTGCTGTGTATGGCGTTATTGGGGGCTTTTCTGCTGGCCTCTACAAGCCCCTTAGTAGGCACTATAAAACCCGACCAGTTTTTCTATACCACCTTAGTCTACTTATTGTTAAACCTGATTGGTTTAACCATCGTTCTACCGAAAAAAAATCCCTTTAACCAACAACAGCTATTCGCCAACTTCATTGTCGATATAGGTTTTATTATTGCCATTGCTGATGCCAGTGCGGGTGTCACTAGTGGCTTAGGTATCTTGTTAGTGGTCGTCATAGCCGCCAGCAGTATGATGCTACCGGGGCAGCTAGCTATCCTTTGTGCGGCCATTGCCAGTATCGCCATAATTGCCGATACCGCCCGACTGATTAATGAAAATTACCTAAATATATCCAGCTTCTTGCCCGCTGGTATTTTAGGCATGACATTTTTTATTACGTCATATCTGATTCGAAATCTGGCCACCAGAATTCGCAGCGCCCAGATGATTGCAGAGCAGAAAACCGCTGATGTTAATAAATTACAGCTACTCAACCAGAATATTGTACAACGTATGCGTACCGGTATTTTAGTGGCTACGCCTGCCGGACAAATTGAGCTTGCCAATGCAGCAGCGGGAGAATTATTAAGCAACTCAGACATCGAAAAACTGGCAGCATCACCCGGAACCTACTACAACCTTCCCCCTCAAGTGATGGAGCAATTTAAACTTTGGCAAGCTAACCCCCAACATCAATGCCCCGTTTTTAGTATCGAAGAAACAGGCCCGGAACTACAACTAAGTTTCTCGGCACTGACCCAGGATGACAGTAGTAACACCCTGGTGTTTCTGGAAAATAATCGACGCATGGCGCAACGGGCACAGCAAATGAAGCTGGCTTCGTTAGGCCGACTAACCGCCAGTATTGCCCATGAGATCCGCAATCCTTTAGGGGCCATTAGCCATGCAGCGCAGCTGCTGGAAGAGTCTTCAGAACTCAACCCTACTGATCAACGTCTTAGTGGAATTATTCAGCGCCACTCCAAGCGAATGAATAACGTGATTGAGAATACCTTACAGCTTTCTAGCCGCTCTGCCCCAAACCCGGAACACATTATATTAGAGCTGTGGCTGCAGCAATTTATTGACGAGTTTGAAAATACAGGCGAAGCTACGCCTTATATCACACTAACGTCTGTGCAAAGCTGCATGGTCGATATAGATTGTAGCCAACTCAGTCAGGTTATTACCAACCTTGCACAAAATGGTCTGCGCTATAGTCTTCAACAAACAGGCAAAGCCACTTTAGAATTGTATGTGCATATTAATCCGCTTACCCAACTGCCAGTATTAGATATCATTGACGACGGCCCCGGAGTTAACGATGATGCCAGAGACAATTTATTTGAGCCCTTTTTTACTACCGAAGCCAAAGGCAGTGGCTTAGGGTTATATATATCCAGAGAACTCTGTGAGGCCAATGAAGCTCGATTAGACTATATTCGTACTGAGGCTGGTAAAAGTTGTTTTCGAATTAGCTTCCCACACCCCGACAGGCGACTTTCGCAAGAGTAACTTTAGTGGAGATATTTAGTAAAATATAAATAGCAGAAATAAATAGTAGGGATAAATAACAGGGATAAATAGTTTCTTTATGACTAAAAATAGCGTTTTAATTATTGATGACGAACCCGACATTCGCGAACTATTAGAGCTCACCCTTGCTCGTATGGGGCTAGAGACTGACTGCGCGGAAAGCGTAGCTGGAGCAATTAGTAAGCTCAAAAAACGCTCCTACGATTTATGCCTGACGGATATGAAACTGCCCGATGGTCAAGGTCTGGAGATTATTGAACATATTCAGCAACACTACCCCGCAACCCCCGTCGCCATGATCACAGCTTTTGGCAGTGTTGAAACCGCTATCTCTGCACTCAAAGCAGGGGCTTATGACTTTATCAGCAAACCTATCGACCTTGATCGGCTCCGTGAGTTAATTGATACCGCATTAAAATTAACCGACACTACTGAGCACATTGAATATAGCGACCAGGTTCAATTATTAGGCAATGCACCAACTATTAGTGCATTGCGCAAACAGATTACTAAACTTTCTCGTAGCCAGGCCCCAGTCTATATCAGTGGTGAATCTGGTAGCGGCAAAGAAGTGGTTGCACGGCTTATTCACAGTAACGGCCCAAGAGCTAGCAAAAACTTTGTAGCTGTGAACTGTGGCGCAATTCCTTCGGAGTTAATGGAGAGTGAATTTTTTGGACATGTAAAAGGCAGTTTTACCGGCGCATTGGAAAATAAGCAGGGCCTATTTGAAGCAGCCCAAGGCGGCACGTTATTTTTAGATGAAGTGGCTGATTTGCCATTGCCGATGCAGGTTAAACTACTACGGGCCATTCAGGAAAAATCGATTCGCAAAGTGGGCTCTAATGAAGAGCAACCGATTAATGTCCGTATCCTCAGCGCCACCCATAAAGATTTATCTGTCGAAGTAGAGGCGGAGAGATTTCGCAACGATTTATTTTATCGCATCAATGTCATTGAATTAAAAGTGCCACCGTTGCGAGAGCGCAAAGAAGATATTCCGCTTTTAGCTGACTTTGCTTTAAGCCAATTGGCCAAAGAATGGCAATTAGAAAAACCATCGCTGACTGAGCAGGCGATAAAGATGCTAGACCAATACTCATTTCCTGGTAATGTCCGCGAATTGGAAAACACCCTGGAGCGGGCTTATACACTGTGTGAAGACAATACTATTCAAAAAGATGATCTTCAGTTATTTGAGAGCAGTAATACATCGGCAGTAGATCCATTAGCAGGGCCCCCTGACAACCCTCAGGATGCTTTCGGAGATCTGGAAGGCTATCTGGAAGCTATTGAAACCAGAGCCATTAAGGCAGCGCTGGAAAAAACCCGCTGGAATAAAACCACTGCCGCTGAATTACTGGGTATTTCATTCAGGCAATTGCGTTACAAACTCAAGAAAAATAATATCGAATAAACTCAATCACCAACAGTCGGTACGACTTGTAGAAGCTCTGGCACCAGTATTGGTCAGGGTGAAGGTTGCACACTCACTATCATCGGCTTGTACACCCGTCGCCGTGGCCGTTAATAGGTAGCACACACCATCCGTCGAGCAACCGGTTGCTGCCGCAGCAACACTGGTGGTTATCAGATAAAAACCTTCCGGCGATGACAGTGTGCCACCGCTGCCGCCAATATCGTCAATATCACTCGAATAGGTACTTTTGGTAAAAAAGTGCTGCTCCTGTATTGCCGCTGCTTTTTCCAGGGCTATAGTGGCATCAGAGCGGCGTGCCTTCCTAATCGAATCCTGATAGGAAGGCAATGCAATAGATGCCAGTATGCTAACAATAACGAGTACTATCATTACCTCAATTAAAGTAAAACCTTGTGCCGTTTTCTTACTCATTGTTGTTCACCTCATCATTTAATCCGATTACCTATTTAGAGGGATTTCACGCCATGAACGACGACCCGAGGCTACGCCTGAAATGGTGGGCTTTTCCGTTGAAATCTCAATACCATCCCCACCCTTACTCACCACTACAGCATCATTATGTTTAGATAAACCAATAATCATACCTTCGCCCATATCAACGCCACTCAACACCTGAAAATCATCATCACCCATTTTATTAGAGTCATGCAGGTCGAAAACAACAAAGGGCGATGCAGTGCCCGTTATCATATCCAGTGCCCGCAAACGACTGGAACCGACTGGCGAACACTGCTGGCCACTGGCCCGGTACTCATCAAATACCAAAACGTCCCTGATAAGAACGGGCTGCAACAAGTTACGATCACTTGTGGTAGGAAAATCAATATACCAGCCATTAGCAGCGCTGGCGGGCAAAGCAATCCTTAACCCTTCAAAGGTACTGATATCTTCAATGATGCCACCTGTAAAAGTTAAATCGAAAGGCGTTGTACCTACACCTGAAACCCCTGGGGTAGCTAAGGCTGCCTGCCCCCCTTCAAACACCTGAACATTGGTGGTATCTATCAAGGTATTCTTGGGAACGGTAGAGACAGATCCCGATAAATCATTAGCCTCGATAACCCCATGAAAACTTTGCTGCCTGTTGCTATTAATGTCATCAGTAACAAAAAAGCGCCCCGTACCCGCATAAACCCAGCGGCGATTATCCCTGTCCAATAAAGGCAACGGGGCTGTGGTGTAAGGTTGATTGCTACCGGACAGCATAACATCCATAGTATTAGAACCTGGCCTGAATCGCATTAACTGGCCGGTCGGGCTGGAAGGAGTACCACCCACAGTGCCAAAATAAACAGCATCATCTGTATAGTCATTATCCCAATCCATTGTGGATATATCACCGGTAAAACTGGCGCTTTGCCCCGTTGAAAAAGGCCCTTCCCACGCCTTGGTATCCAAATTAATACGGAATATCTGCGCTGTTTGGCTGCTCACGGCACTGCCTAACGCGGCCTCTTTACTCGAGGCATCAGTACCCGCCGGCCCGGAACCAACAACTAAAAACCACTCATCATTAGCGGCGTCAATATTGCCGTTAACATCTTTTGATCGACTTTTATAGAGTGCCGGTTTGCTGGTGGTAAAACCCAATTGCGGATGGGTTAATTCTGCCAACAATACCGGGGGCACTTCAGGGTCAGTGACGTCAAATATCATTATTGCCGATCTCATCGTAATATCGTCACTGCTATCACCATCCGTATCACTGTCTGGATCGAAGGTGATATCAGCACCCCCTAAACGCATAGTGACGACTAAAATAGTGCCCCAGCCATAGGGGTGGGCACAACTATCTGAGTTTGGACAATCGTTAAAGATATTGACATCAAACTTTTGGGTATCACCATCTACATAATAAACATGAGGGTAATCAGCTTCTTTTAACCACTGTAAATGCGGTAGCAAATTTTGTGGCACATAAGCCCAAAGTTCGGCCCCCAGGGGATGCGCAGTTTCACTACCACCCTCTGATTGTGTATTAAATGACAGAGTAGCAGCATCATAAAAACCGCCATTAAAAGCATGCAGCATGCCATCATTGGCGCCAACATAAATCATCTGGCGTCGATTGGCATAACGACTGGCAAAGGCGCGGTATTGAGCATCGTTATAGCGGGAGCTGTAATCCGCATCGGGACGACCCACATTCACCGGAGCCGAGTTGACAATATCGCCCAGACGCTTAGTGACCGTAGAGCCATCTTTAGTAAACTGTCTGGAGCGCCAGCCATTAATATTCTGATCCTCTCCGCGAATAAAGTTCACCAAAGCATCAGATAAATCGTTAATCCCATCGGTATCAGTCCCTTGCTCAAATCCCAGATAACGACGTAGATCCCGTGTTGCATCATCACCATCCACTACCGAGCTAAAACTAGTAGTGTCAAAGTCAATTATTTCACTGTCAGCAACATCACCGTCTTCATTTTCATCTATCCAGGTAAAAATATAACGGCCACCACCAACAGTATCACTGACGGGCGATGTGTAATTACGTTGAGTGGTAACATCTTTTATGTTCGATAACACTTCATTGACATCCCATAGTAATTTGATATCACTGATGGGTTTACCTGTTTCAATAATTGCACCGGAAAGATCGTAGCGATCAATCACCACCTCCGATAAGACATTATCAAACCGAAACCTGATTTCAGGGTCAGCGTCATCTAGTGTGTGATTGTTATTACATGGGCTACCACTGCCTACACAAGCATCTTCACGCAAGCGGCTCTCTGAATCGATAAAGAAGGATAAGATAGAACCCGTCCAATTAACGGTCTCATTATTTTCATCCTCCGCAGTAGCTTCATAGACAGCTTGATAAATGGCCCCAGTACCATCGGCGCTGTTACCTACCACTGCCGCTGCCGATGAACTACTAGCGCCATCGGCAATATTATCCAATACCTCGGCTAAAGAGGTAACAAGATTAGCAGGGTTACTCACGGGGAAAAATGCATCGGGCGCGCCATCGGGCGTAAAATTGCCTGAGGTATCTTTCGCATCCCATTCAATATCACCGCCATCAGAGTTATCCGGCGTCTTATCTTTATCAATATCATCAAAACCACCATACTTGGCGGCATACCATAGTGGGTTTTCAAGTAAATCACCGGTGGATGTATCGGCATTAAAGCGTCGAACACTACCCCAAAGAATGGTACCGCCTGTATTACCATTCAATCGCGAAATGGTTTGCCCCCCCGGACGCAATAAATTGATATAAGCACCATCAGCAACGTCGGTACCGTTCATAATAAAACCAAAACTCAGGGCGTTACCGGCGTTAGCCTGAGGTACTGATACGCGAAACTGTATTTGACCGGCAGCTGCGTCCCCCCAATCAGGATCACTGCCATTAGTTGAATATTTGGGACAGACCGCTCGAACCTCAGCTGCTGTGCCCCTTGCTGTGCAATACTCGATACTGGAAATACCATCCATATCATAGTCATTACCCCAGTGAGAGTCCTCCCAGGCAAAGAGAATATGACCGTAGGTACTTGTCTGGCTCACAACAGTCACATCTGACAGACTACAATCGTTCCAACCTGTAGCTCCTAAAGATGCACCACCATTTGTATTTGCCTGACATGAAGGCACAAAGCTAACTGTATTGGCCGCCGCAACACCTACCGGAGTGGCCGCTATCTCAAAGCTGGGCAAAGACTCAGCTAAAGCCACCGTATAAGTAGTCACTGTCTGGTCTTCATCCAGTGCACGTAGATCAGTCGTCCTGGCATAATACGCTAAGCCCGCAACTTCATAGGTACCTTCCAACTGGGGGATTTCAGGACAGAGGCCTTTAACACCTGACAGGCCAGATACCGTTTTACCCGTACATTCATTGCTGTTAGTCAGATCATCGCTATTACCAACAATATAAGTACCACCAATACCTTCCTCGGTACCCACTTCGTCGGTCTTCGCACTGACAGCACTACTACCGGATAAACCGGGAAGGTCGGAGGCGGTAGCCAGGTTATCGCTATCGAAAGAGTTTAGACCCGTCGATAACACAATAATCGAACAGCTGGCGCAGTTATTATCCGCAGTTAATACACCAGCGGCGGACCAGGGTGCGGTGTTCATACCTGAAATCCAGGAAGAATCTGCCAACGTATTGAAAGCGGGCGTCGCTGAACCAGCCCCCGCAAAATAGCGCAGCGCTTCCATATAGATTTCACCTAAGGGGTTACCCCAATCGCGACACTGACGATTAGATCCACTAGCGGTATTTTTAAATGTGCTAATAGGGATACTGTGGCTATCACAGTCCGTATATTTTCTACTTCCGTAATCCCAACCAGCAATACGCATGGCATCCAAGGTACTAACAATGCCATTGGTAATGGTATTGAACGTACCATCATTAAGATTAATTTCATTATCAGCGGTAACTGCATCGGGCCCTGAAAATTCGGTGATGTTTTTGCGTAACACCCCACCTTCAGCATTTTGCTGGTAACTACCGGTCATTAAACCAAATTTGATACTGCCATCTTCACCGTATTTCTGTAATAGGCCAGAGGGTTTATGGGATGCAGAACCGCCAGTGTTATATTGCCGACAATAACTGGCATTCTGGTCCTGTCCATCAACACACACTTGCACACGAACTGTGTATTCACCATCAGTAACGGAGGAGTCACCACCGCTGGTCAGGGCATCTGCGGTTGAAGGCCGGGTATCAGCAGAACCCGCCTCTTCATCAAATTGGCACTGAACAACCTCAGAAGAACTCCACTGGGGAAAGGCGCCTGCCACTACTTTTATTAACGGTGGGTTATTACTGGTATCCAAATTTCTGGACTGGTCAGAGCTGCCACTGACGTAATCGGTAACATTACACAGGCTAATCTCACTATTACTAAATGGCGTATAGTCACTAACACTGCCATCAATCGTCGCATCAGTTGCCACTTTTACAAAGGCGTGAATATCCGATGGGATTAACACCCGCTCAAGAATGGTATTGGAGCTGGAATCAGTAGAGCGCTTACCACCATAAAGTACTTTGCGCACTACATCCATGCGAGTCATTGCGGCCCAATTGAGAAAATTACCGCTCCACTTATTGGCATTGGCGCCAGTACATTTTCTATCGACTCCCGCTGTATCAACATCACCGCCAGGGGTAAAATATCCGGAACCGGTTACATAGCTATAGCATTTATCGCTATTAAAATAACCATAGTAGTCAAAGGCGTTATTGTAAGTTCTATCTAAACTACCATCGTTATTCAAATCCGTATAATCGGTATAGGCCTTTTTATAAAGCTCATGGTCATTAGACATAACCAACATAACAAGAGGGGCTGCGTTGTCGACTACTAATGGAGGTATGGCTTTGTAATCCGATGCAGTAGCAGTGCTACCATCCGGTGCCGTCGCGGCAATGGCTGCGGTAGAAAGCATGGATAAAAACGTAAGCTTCCAAAGTTTTTGCACGCCCTTATAGACTGGCCTGCTATCCACTAGCTTGGTTTGCATAATTTTAGTAGTCATCTAAAAACACCTCGACTGTCAATCAACTGCAACAAAATCCGAATTTTCATTTTCATTCTATAGCGCCGGTGTAGATAGTGTGCTTTGTAACATCACTTCAGTAAGGCCTGAAGCATTAGCACCCAAGGCGGTGATTCTATAAAAAGCATGGCCACCACCGCTGATAACAGTGTCGCTGCCAGCATCAACAAAGCACTGAAATTCAATAATATACTTAACGGTTATACCGCTGGAGTCAGTGGGGTTCTGTTCTAAGTGGAAAGACGCATTATCCCATACGGCAAAGCCACCACCATCATGCCAAATGGGCATCGCAGGTGGTGTGCCAGTATAAATTACACAGTTAGCAGTCGTGCTAGTATTGTCACCCAAAAAGCAAAGCCCACCAGTACAAGTATCTTCAAAACAGCTGGCTGAGCCAGAAGCACAGGTAGCACTACTCAAGTCACTACTAGTAAAAGGCGTAGTCATCAACCTGTTCTCAGCGACGCGCAGGGCAGTTTCTGTCGCTTGAAAAACTTGCTGTCGATCACTAAAGCCTTTTATCATTTTTAGTTCAAGCCCAGAGCCCTGCATAGCAGTTGCTCCCAGCAAAGTTATTACTAATAAAATAATCAAACAAAGCACCAATACAGCACCTTTTTGTTTTTTTACCAGAACGCTATTCATACTCATACCCATACTCAGATATTGGCCGCTAAAGCTGCATTACGTAATTGCACGGTGGTGGTAATCAGCTGCCGCATATATTTATCATTATAAGTAACACCTCCTGCAATCGGTGTTTGCGAGGTGGTTTGCTGCAATACAGGATCTCTGGAACGTGCGACTAATTGAAGACGAACACTCAACACCCGGTCCCAGCCAATCCAGCCACTACCAGCGTCTGCTACATCCTGTGTAATATTGGCCGACGTCAAATACCGATTGACCTTACCATCAGCACTAAGGGCTTGGGTATCTACACCGTAGAGGATTTGAAAATCTTCAACGCCTGAGACCAACTCTTCGGCTATTGAGACATCACCATCACTATCTAACTTTTTAACAAACAAAGCCGGTACTGCATCGTCCGCGCTGGAAGTGCCAATATAATAGGCTTTGGATACAAACTCATAAACACCTGAGCCGGGGGGGTACGTGTATGCAGAGGAGTTGGGGGCTCCTGGGCAATTACCGTCAGAGTCACACGCCACACTACAATTGAAATGTCCGCCCATGTGTTTGGAACAATTAGTACTTGAACTATCAACTCCAGACCCTTTGCTATGATCTACCTTCCCAGTAGATATTTCGTATGCCGCAGCAATACCAATCTGAGAACAATTGATATGTGCCAACATGAAAATTGACCCCGCTTCCAGATCACCTGTTGATGTCACATCAATTTCTGCCGATGCAGCATTATGGCTAGTAACCGTTATATTATTAACATCAGAAGAATAACGAATAATCATAGAGTCCGGCGAACTGACCATAGCCCAAACATCATCTTTATATTCATCCGGATGGTCGGCAAGTTGAAAACCTTCCACCGCCGTCGTTTTTAAAAAGTCCGCCTGACTCGTACTAATATCAACAGCGTTTGCTACATTCGCACCGTTCATATTGCAGCCGCCACTATATCCAGCCTGCCTTAAATCCCTTGCAATCGTATCAACCGCAAAGCGGGCATTCTCTTGCATATAGGAAACTTCTGCATCAAATAAATAAGACTGTTTGGTAGTTAAGAAGGTATTAATAACACCGGCAAAAATAATCGAGGTGATGAACATGGAGACCAGCAATTCAATAAGGGTAAGACCCTGCTGCTTGGCAAAACCATATTGTTTTATAAAACCATATCCCATTACTTTCTCCGGCGGCATCTTTTGTAAATCTATTTAGGTTCCAGGTTTCAGTAGCTGTATTTCAGTAGCTATATTTCAGTGATCAATGTGTATTGTTCAAGTTCAACCAGGGAGGCATTATCGCCAGTTCCCTCTTTACCCAGGGCAAAGCTATATGAAATGATGATGGTAACTTTAGTTTTATTAGAACCGGTATCAATATCAACCTGGGCATCGGCATTGGCCAAGGTGTCATTGACTACTATCCACCACTCAGCTTTATCCCAGTCTGCCATTTGTGCTTCGGTACAATTAGCAGTGCTACAATCTGTTGATGAAGTCGGTGGCTGGCCCGCGAAAACTTTGTAACTAGAAATAGCATCGCGGTTGGCCCGCGCCCTATCCACAAGGTCTTCTGCCAAGAATGATGCCTGCGACAGGGTATACGCTCTTTGGTTAATCGTCAGGCCGGAAGTAATCAGGCCGATATAACCCAGTAAGCCAATCGCCAGGATAACTAAAGCAACCAGCAACTCAATAAGGCTTGAACCTTCATGTTGTCGGGCTATGCTCTGGCCGACTAAAACCTGTTTTATTTTATCTTGCATAATAATCGCTAGGCTCCACAGTCAATGACATTACCTTTAACATCTTTATGAATGCTAGTCCCTGATTTAACCCGAGAATACTCTGCCATACCTGTGCGATGCATTAGGATAGCTCTACCTAACTCATCAACAGTGGTATCTTCGTCGCATAATTTAACCGTCAATTGATCACTAATCTGGCCACGAGTATCAAAACGAATAAACTGCTGCACAGTACCGCCGGCGGTTGTCACGGTTAGTACATTGGGTGAAATGCTTTTATGCACCTTGAGTACATTGTCAATACTGTCAACGGTGCCGTCATTGTTATCATCAACAAAGGCTACCCAACCATTACTCATGCTACCGTTACAAGTACTGCCAGTGGTTATTGCTAATACATCCATGCTGCATACGGTAACTTCAGTTTGTCGAGTAATCGCAACTGACCGCGCCAATTTCAGGTGATTAGCAAAGGTGCTTAATTGTGACTGGATTCGATTATTGGTTAGTATGGAATCCAGGGCAGGAACAGCGACGCCAAGTAGAATCGCCGAAATAGCAATAACTATCAGTAGCTCTGGCAAGGTAAAACCCTGGTGCTGATGACGGTTGGTACAATTCACTCTTAATATCCCCTGCTGGTATTAGTTTGGCTATTTTGGCTATGAGTAACCTGTGAGCAATGTTGCACCACAGGGAACGCCAAACTTAATCGATCGAGCCTGGAGCATAGCCTAGCAGAGGATATTAGGGGGATTCAGGGTGACCGGATAAACGGTCTGATTAAAGCTTCAAACGGTTACAGTGGGACTGCCATGTCAACCAAGTGTGATTAGCTTCGCAATTCTTTAGGCAAAGAGAAGGTGATATTTTCTTCCCTGCCCTGCATTTCTTCAGGCGGTTGCGCACCCAATTCACAAAGACCATCAATAACCTGTTTAACCAATACTTCAGGCGCTGAGGCACCGGCGGTAATGCCTATGGTGGTTTTTCCCTTTAACCATACAGGGTCGATATCTTCAGCGGTATCGACTAAATAAGATTCGGTTCCCATCCGCCCAGCCAGCTCACTTAAACGATTGGAGTTAGAGCTATTGGGTGAACCAACCACTAGCATCAAATCGCACTCTGACGCTAACTGTTTGACGGCATCTTGCCGGTTTTGAGTGGCGTAGCAAATATCATCTTTGCGTGGCCCTTTAATCGAGGGATACTGCTGTCGTAAAGCATCAATGACCTGTGCAGTATCATCTACCGATAGAGTGGTTTGCGTTACATATGCCAAGGCTTCAGGATTGCCAACAACCAGGGTATTAACTTGCTCGACATCTTCAACCAAATAAATCTCACCCCCTTGAGAGTGATCATACTGCCCCATTGTGCCCTCAACCTCTGGGTGGCCTTTATGTCCAATTAACACACACTCCTGCCCCTCTTGAGAATACTTTGCCACTTCCATATGAACTTTTGTTACCAGCGGGCAGGTGGCATCAAAAACCTTTAAGCCGCGCCTTTTAGCCTCATCTTGCACCGCCAGAGACACGCCATGGGCACTAAAGATAACTATGGTATCGTCGGGCACTTCATCTAACTCATCAACGAAAACAGCACCACGGGAACGTAAATCTTCTACCACAAACTTATTGTGTACCACTTCATGACGAACATAGATGGGGGAGCCGAACACTTCCAGGGCACGATTAACAATTTCAATCGCCCGGTCGACGCCGGCGCAAAACCCCCTGGGGTTGGCTAGTTTAATTTGAATAGCACTCATGGAATCTTACCTAGCTCTCTGTGTTAACCTGCACATCAATAATATCAACATCAAACTGGATATTCCTACCGGCCAACGGGTGGTTAAAGTCTACTGTAACGTTATCGCCATCAATAGCACTTACCACACCGGGCAGCTCAGATTGGCTGGCATCGGCAAAGGAGATCACCAAACCTTCGGCCAATTCCAAATCGGCAGAAAAGTCATTGCGAGAAAATTGCTGTACATTGTTAGGGTTCGGCTGACCAAAACCTTCTTCAGGTAATACCGTATAACTCCCCTGATCACCTTTTTTCATTCCTGCAATTTTTTTCTCAAAACCATCCAACAGACTACCATCACCCATAACAAAGGTGGCAGGCTCTCGATCAAAGGTAGAGTCAATCACAGACCCATCGTCAAATTTCAGGGAGAAATGTAAGGTCACTGTTGCATCAGGGCCGATTAAAATATCTTTCATAAGTTCTGTACTGCTCCAAATAGTGACTGTAAAAAATCAGGCCGATTTATGCTGCTCGGGATTAAGAATCATATCTAAAATCATTAAAGCTGCACCGATAGTAATGGCCGCATCTGCAATATTAAAGGCAGGAAAATAAGAGGATTCGTAATGCACTGAAATAAAATCTACAACATAACCCAGCACCACACGATCCCATAAATTACCCATAGCACCACCCAAAATACAAGATAAACTGGCGATCATTAATAACTGTTCAGACCGTAAACGGCTTATCCAAACAACTAAAACGATACTAACCACCGCCGACACAATGGTAAAAAACCAACGCTGCCAACCACCGGCATCTGCCAAAAAACTAAAGGCTGCACCCGTGTTGTGTTGCAAGGTCAAATTAAACACCGGCAGTATTTCAACTGGCAGGCCATAGCTTAGTTCGGTACTGGCCAGGTGTTTGGTCCACTGGTCAAGTGCGACGATAATAACCGCAACGATTAAACCAATACTGTTAGCTCGAGTCAGGTTCATAGCGTCTTAAGCAAACTGGCGTTGTTCGCCAGTACCTTCAACATTATCAATACAACGACCACACAGTTCTTTATGTTCGGCATTAGCACCCACATCTTCACGGTGATGCCAGCAGCGAGCACACTTGGCATGGGCACTTTGAGCTACGGCAATTTCCAAACCTTCTACTTCTGTCTCCGCAGCGGAGGCTGACTCTGACAAAGGCTTAATGGTTGCAGTTGAAGTAATCAAGGCAAAGCGAAGCTCAGTATCCAGTTTTGCTAACTGGGCAGCCAGCTCGCTACTGCAATAAAGTGTCACTTCAGCTTCAAGACTGCCGCCGATAACACCCTCGCCTCGCTTCGTTTCCAGTTCTTTGTTAACGGCGGTCTTAACTGCCATCACATTCTTCCAGTAAGCTTCACCGAATTCGTTATCATCACTCAACGTAGTTAAGCCGTCATACCACTGGGCAAGGAAAATAGACTCTTCTTTTTCACCGGGGATATGCTGCCATAATTCATCGGCGGTAAAGCTAGTGATTGGGGCAATCCAACGTACCATCGCTCTGATGATATGGTACAGCGCCGTCTGGGCAGAGCGACGGGGCAAGCTATCTTCTTTGGTGGTGTATTGACGATCTTTAATGATGTCCAGGTAAAAGCCACCCAACTCCAGCACACAGAAGTTGTGAAGCTTTTGGTAGATCACATGGAACTGATAAGACTCGTAAGCTTCAATAATATCTTGTTGTAAACG
This sequence comes from Oceanicoccus sp., assembly GCA_024226635.1. Classification (GTDB taxonomy): domain Bacteria; phylum Pseudomonadota; class Gammaproteobacteria; order Pseudomonadales; family Dasaniaceae; genus Oceanicoccus. The sequence continues at coordinate 21,620 of JAAELM010000333.1, forward strand.
TGCAGCAGCATCTACCGCCCAGCGATCCAACGCCAGCATATCTTCGTTGGCCACTAAATGCTCGGCAGGCTCAAAACCACTCATATTCGATAATAAGAAACGCGCCGTGTTACGAATACGTCGGTAAGAATCAGCAGTGCGCTTAAAGTTTTCATCACTCACCGTCATTTCATTGCGGTAGTCTGTAGCGGCAACCCATAAACGCAAAATATCAGCGCCCATGGTGTTCATCACGGTTTGCGGCGCAATGGTATTACCAATCGACTTGGACATCTTGCGGCCATCGGCATCAATGGTAAAACCGTGGGTTAATACCTGTTTATAAGGCGCACGGCCATTGACGGCTACTGAAGTTAACAACGATGACTGGAACCAGCCGCGATGCTGGTCAGATCCTTCCATATATAAATCAGCGGGGGAATGTAACTCTTCACGACGGTCTAATACCGAGGCATGGGTAACGCCGGAGTCAAACCACACATCTAAAGTGTCAGTGACTTTTTCATAGTTATTGGCATCATCACCCAACAACTCTGCGGCATCCATTTCAAACCAGGCATCAATACCTTTTTCCTCAACCTTAAGGGCCACTGCTTCAACCAGCCGCTGGCTATCCGGGTGCAACTCGGCGGTTTCTTTATGGATAAATAAAGTAATTGGCACACCCCAAGTACGCTGCCTGGACACACACCAGTCGGGGCGGTCATTAATCATTGAATCAATACGGGCCTTACCCCATGAAGGCATCCACTCAGTGGTTTCAACTTCTGCCAGGGCTTTGGTCAGCAAACCATTTTGATGCATGGAGATAAACCACTGCGGTGTCGCCCGGAAAATAATAGGGGTTTTATGGCGCCAGCAATGGGGGTAACTGTGCTCAAACTCTTCATGATGCAGCAAGGCACCCTGCTCTTTAAGGGTTTCAACAATGGCGCTATTCGCTTTTAGCACATGCTGGCCAGCAAAAAGCTCAGTTTCCGGTAGATAAACACCGTTGGAACCGACCGGGTTATAAACATCCAAACCGTATTTTTGGCCGACATTAAAATCGTCTACACCGTGACCGGGGGCCGTATGCACCGCACCGGTACCCGCTTCAGTGGTGACATGGTCACCCAGGATAACCAGCGAATGGCGATCGTAAAAAGGATGCTGGAGCTGTTGTTTTTCTAAAGCCGCGCCCTTACAACGACCAACCACAGAAAAAGATTCAACACCGTAACGTGCCATCACACTCTCGTGCAGATCTTCAGCCAATAAGATGTTTTTCTGCTGGCCGTTTTGATTAAACGCCACCAACACATAGTCAAAATCAGGGTGAAGACTAACCGCCAGGTTTGCAGGCAATGTCCATGGTGTTGTGGTCCAGATAGCCAGGGCAACGCTACCCTCGATATCGTCATTGGTTCCACAGGCTGCTAACACTTCACCGCGATCAACCACTTCAAATGCCACATCAATGGCTGGCGACACTTTATCTTTGTACTCAACTTCCGCTTCCGCCAAAGCAGAACCACAATCCATACACCAATGCACCGGCTTAAAGCCTTTTTGCAAATGACCATTGTCAGCAATTTTTCCAAGCGTACGGATAATGTCGGCTTCATTTTGGAAGTTCATGGTGAGGTATGGATTTTCCCAATCACCCAGCACACCTAAACGGATAAAGTCTTTCTTCTGGCCGTTAACCTGCTTTTGTGCATATTCGCGGCACTTTTTTCTAAAAATAGAAGGCTCAACTTTAACGCCCGCCTTACCCACTTTCTTTTCAACGTTCAGTTCAATAGGCAGACCATGGCAATCCCAACCCGGAACATAAGGCGCATCAAAACCATTCATGGTTTTTGATTTCACAATCATATCTTTAATAATTTTATTAACCGCATGACCGATATGAATATCACCATTGGCGTAAGGAGGGCCATCGTGAAGAATAAATTGCGGACGACCTTTGCTGGCCTCGCGAATTTTTTCGTATAAACCTTCTTCCTGCCAACGCTTTAAGGTTTGTGGCTCACGCTGGGCCAGGTTAGCCTTCATCGGGAAAGCCGTTTTGGGAAGGTTTAAGGTGCTTTTGTAATCACTCATACAGGTTTTATCTACCTAACAACGTAAATTTTTATGGTTTAGCCGACGCCGATATGTGCTGGGACAAGTACTGGCGACCGGTTTGTATATCTCTATAAATCTGTTCTTTTAGCTGATCAATGGAGTCAAACTTCTGTTCGTCCCTGATTTTTTTACGGAAGATGACTTTAATTTTTTTTCCGTAAATATCTTCATTAAAATTCAATATATGAACTTCTAAAATTGCTTTTAAACTATTATCAACCGTGGGCCTTGAGCCGACATTGGCAACGCCCTTTAAACTACGCTGCCCTATTTCAACTTCAACGGCATAGACACCAGACATAGGGGCACGCAATCTTCGCAGCGCGATATTCGCCGTAGGTGCACCCAGCTGACGCCCCAACTGCTGTCCAACAATCACCCTTCCGGCAATGCTATAAGGTTTTCCTAATAACAGTTCAGCTAATTCAAAATCGCTGTCTTCCAACGCCTTGCGAATACGAGTACTACTCACTCGGTCATCGCGAATTTTTAAGGTTGACGTCGCCACCACATCAAAACCGTGGATCAGCCCTTCTGATTTCAGTAAATCAAAATCACCACCGCGATTACGACCGAAGCGTAAATCATCACCGGCGATAATATAACGCGCACCCAAGCCCTTAACGAACACCTGCTGGATAAATTCTTTAGCTCCCATATCCTTCAAGTCTGGTGTAAAGCGAATGCGTAATACCCGGTCAATACCCAGCGCTTTAAGGGCCTGGAATTTCTCACTGAAGCTCATCAACCGGGCCGGCGCCTGCAAGGGAGCAAAATACTCTCTGGGCAAGGGCTCAAACACCACCACCGTGGTCGGCAAATTCAGCTCTTTGCCCTTATCAATCAGTTGCTGCAATATCGCTTGATGTCCATGATGAACACCATCAAAGGCACCAATAGTGGTGATACAGCCTCGATGTCTGGGGCGCATATTATGCAGGCCGCGAATAAGCTCCATGGAGTAATATCTATCAACAATGCTAAAGGGAGGGCCTTACAGCCCATAAAATAGCGCGTGATTATAACTTAGGCAGCTGCTTGCCACCAGCCAAGACAGGGGGAAGATTAGGCAATTGTGCTTGCATCGGCACGGAAATGACGGGGTCTTGCGCCAAAAAGCCCAAGGGCTACAAAATAGCTGGCCGCCCCAACCCCACAGAGGTAGAAAATATTCAAGACTCGCTGCCACCAAAGCCAATCAACCCACTGGGATGACTCAGGCGTTAGCTGCCACAATAGCACGGCCATCACCACCGCCGCCGCACTTAGACGCAGTATCGCCGCAACCATACCGGCCATGGGTGAATAGACCTGCTGTTGACGCAGACCACGGTATAACAAGCCCGCATTAAGGAAGGCGGATAAGGAGGTAGCCAACGCCAAACCAATATGCCCCAGTTGCCAGTAATAATGCAGCGGAACAACAAAGGCGACATTCATTACCATATTGGCCGCCATGGCGATAATGCCGATTTTAACCGGGGTTTTGGTATCCTGGCGGGAGAAATAACCCGGTGCCAATACCTTGATTAACATAAAGGCCATTAAACCTAATGAATAGGCCTGCAAGCTATAGGAGGCCATGGTGACATCCCTGACCGTTAGTTTTCCGTATTGGAACAAGGTCATCAGAATGGGTTCTGCCAATATCATTAGTGCTACAGCGGCTGGAATGGCAATCAATAACACTATGCGAATCGCCCAGTCGAGTGTCGCCTTAAAAGCTTCAGGCGAACGACTGGATTGCTGGCGTGATAGGCTCGGTAAAATTACGGTGCTGATAGCAATGGCAAAGACACCCAGGGGTAGCTCGACCAAACGATCAGAATAGTACAGCCATGACACACTGCCAGCGGGTAAAAAGGACGCCAACACAGTATCCAGCAACAGGTTAATTTGACTGACTGATACACCGAAAATTGCCGGGCCCATCAAAGCAAGGATTCTTCTTACCCCTTCATCCTGCCAATCCCAAGCGGGCTTTGGTGTTAGCCGCAAACCATGCATAAAGGGCAACTGGAAAGTGAGCTGTAAAATACCAGCGGCCATAACCCCCCAGGCTAAGGCAAAGGCTGGCTCATCAAAATAAGGGGCAATCACTATCGCCGCTGTAATCAATGAGATATTTAATAACACTGGCGTAAAAGCTGGTACTGCAAAACGGCCATAGCTATTTAATACCGCACCACAAAAGCCTGTTAGTGAGATTAAAAATAAATAGGGAAAGGTAATACGGATCATTTCGCTAGTAAGCTGGTAGCGAAGCGGGTCTTCTGACAGGAAAAAACCTGGGGCAAAAATTGCCGCAATCACGGGTGCGCCGACTACTGCAAGGCCGGTCACTATCAGCAAACTACCCCCCAAGGCCCCCGCTACTTTATTGACCAATAACTGAATGGCATTAAAGTCACGTTGCTCACGGTATTGTGATAAAACAGGCACAAAAGCCTGCGAAAAGGCACCTTCGGCAAACAGCCTGCGCATAAAGTTAGGGATTTTAAAGGCGACAAAAAAGGCATCTGCCGCTGCGGTAGCACCCACAAAATGAGCAATCACCACATCGCGTAATAAACCTAATACGCGGGATAACATCGTCATCATACCCACAACTAAACTGGACTTTAATAAGCCTGTTTTTTGTTGCGGTTGATCAGATGTTGATGTCGACATTAAAAGCGACTACCCGTATACCAATTAACATCACGGGAATTTTTCTCAACCTGATCTTCTACATCCAGTATCAAGGCAAACAAGGCCATTCTAACCACCACACCATTATCCGCCTGACGGAAGATAGCCAGGTTGGGGTTATCGTTCAGGTCGTTATCTAACTCATTAGCCCCTTCGCGGGAATCGCGAGGCAATGGGTGCATAATCACCGTATTAGGCTCACAAAAGCGCGTATAGATTGCCTGATTTAAGCGGTAGCGGCCACGGTATAAATTAGCCTCTTCCTGACTGGAAAAACGCTCTTCCTGGATACGGGTTGAATAGGCAATATCGACATGGGCAATACTCTCTTCCATCGCATCAGACTCGGTCACTGCAAGGCCAGCACTACGCATTTTCTCAACAATTTCACCGGGCATTTTTAATTCTTCCGGGGAAATTAATGTCACGCTAACGTTTTTATAGAGGGTTAATAATTTACAGAGGGAGTGGACAGTACGGCCAAATTTTAGATCGCCAATCAGAGCGATACGCAGGCCATCCAAATCGCGACCGTGGTCTTGCAGCTCTTTTTTAATAGTATACAAATCTAACAGGGCCTGGCTGGGGTGCTCATTAGCTCCATCACCACCATTGATCACCGGGACTCGGCTAGCGGCAGCAAATTCAGCGACCGAACCTTCCTGTGGGTGGCGCATTGCAATCGCATCGCTGTAACCGCTTAGCACCCTGGCAGTATCATAAAGCGACTCACCCTTGGCAATAGCCGAAGATTCAAATCCGATAGTTTCGCGCACCTCACCACCCAGTAAATTAAAGGCACTGCCAAAACTTACACGGGTACGGGTACTGGGTTCAAAAAACATGCTGCCTAAAATCGCACCATCTAACACTTTAGTAATGCGCTTGCGCTGGGCATAGGGTTTCATTCGGTCAGCGACATCAAAAATACTATCGATATCAATACGCTCAAACTGACCAATGGAAAGAATATGGCTGCCGGTGAATTTCAATCCTGCTTCTCCGTTCTGTTATTTATTTTATAGTGCTGGCAACTAACCAGCCTGCTCAATGGTGACCGAGTCACTGGCCGAATCCCCAAATTGCAAACTTGCCCAGCGGGCATACAAGCTTGAACTGGCCAATAACTGCTGGTGATTACCCGTATCAACCAGTCGTCCATGGTCCAATACCGCTATAGTATCAACATTAACCACTGTCGCTAAGCGATGTGCAATAACAATACTGGTTCTGTCTTGCATCAAGTGCTCAAGCGCTTGCTGAACTTTGTACTCACTTTCCGCGTCCAGTGCACTGGTCGCTTCATCTAACAATAGTAGTTTGGGATCTTTTAATACTGCCCTGGCAATGGCAATACGCTGGCGCTGGCCACCGGATAACCTGACACCGGACTCACCCACAAAACTGTCATAGCCGTTGGGCAGTTTCTGGATAAACTCATCGGCATAGGCTGCTTCTGCCGCTGCACGCACCTGCTCATCAGTCGCATCGGGACGGCCGTAGCGAATATTCTCTAATACCGAATTACTAAACAGCACCGGCTGCTGCGGCACGATGGCAATATGTTCACGCAGTTCCTTAGGATCCAACTGGCAGATATCGATACCGTCAAATAGAATTTTGCCTTCAGTGACATCGTAAAAACGCAAAATTAAATCAACCAGTGTCGACTTACCCGCACCGGAGGTACCGACCAATGCCATGCTGCTACCGGCTACCAAATTAAGTGTTAATTTATCCACCGCTGGGGTTTCTGGCCTTGATGGATAGTAAAAGCTGACATTATCAAAGTGTATTTCACCCTGTACATTCTCAGGCAGCGGCTGCGATTGCTCCGGTGCCTGAATCAAATTATCTGCATGCATCAGCTCTAACAGTCGCTCTGTGGCGCCCGCTGCTCGCTGTAAGTCGCTATAGACTTCACTGATAACACCCACTGACATCGCAACCATAAGCGCATAGAAAATAAACGCAGCCAGTTCACCGGCGGTAATTCTGCCAGCGATTACATCGTGACCACCTACCCACAGCATATAGGCAATTGCACCAAAGACCATGGCAATAACAATAGACGTTAACCAGGCGCGATGTTTGATACGCAGCAGGGCCACATCAAAGGCCGCTTCAACCTGCCGGGAAAAAGTATCACTGTCGCGCTGCTGGTGGTTAAAGGCCTGCACAATTTTAATATTTTTAAGTGACTCGCCAACAAAGCCACCAAAAACTGCCACTTTATCCTGACTGCTGCGGGAAAGGTTTCTCACATGACGGCCAAAAATAATAATCGGCATAATCACTAACGGCACGCTGATTAACACAATGACGGTTAATTTAGGGTTGGTAAAGAGCAGTAAGATGATACCGCCAATAAACAGCAAGACGTTGCGCAACGCCATAGAGACAGAAGAGCCGATAACGGTTTGCAATAAGGTGGTATCGGTGGTGATACGCGACTGGATTTCACCGCTAAGATTGGTCTCAAAAAAGCTGGGGTGCAGTTCAATCACTTTGCTATACACCGCACGGCGTAAATCCGCACTGACCCGCTCACCAATCCATGACACCAGGTAAAAGCGCGCAAAGGTGCCGATAGATAACAACAACACCATAAACATAAAGATGACAATGGTCCGGTCTAAACCGGCCCCGGCACCTTCGCCAAAGCCCTGGTCAATCATCATACGCAAGCCCTGCCCCATTGACAGAGTAACGCCAGCGGTGAAGGTCAAGGAGAATAATGCAGCCAATACATACCACCGGTAGGGCTTTAAAAAGCCCAACATCTCGGATAAGACCTTGATATCGCTACTGCTCTCGCGCTGTTCTGATGTATCGCCGTACACTGAAAACCCTTATGACCGTTGATGACTAACCGCCCGATTAAGCGTGAAGCTATTATCACTGCTATAGGTGCTGGGTAAAAGGGCTGCCGGAGGCTGACAGAGCTATTTTTAGCCATATCTGCATGTTTTTTTACCTATTATCGCCATATTCACTGGTTTCTGCGCTAAGTGATTGAATAATACATAAAACATGCTGAGCATTATTGCTTTCGCTTAATCGGCTTATAGTCCACGCCAGCTAATAAACATTTTTCCCTGCGGGATAATTGTTTAATCTCAGCTTCGCGCTTACTCGCGGTACTACGATTTTGGCTGGCCTCCTGGAAAACCATCTTTTTAGGCTTATCGGAACGGAAAAACTTTGCCCCCTTATTTCCGGCTGCGCCGCTGTGCTCGGCAAAGCGCCGGTCAACATCGGTGGTAATCCCCGTGTAGAGTTTTCCACTTTGCGTCTCTACCATATAAACCCACCACGTTGATGCTTTTGTTGATTTTTTTGTGGCAGGCATCAGGCAATCACTTGGTTAGTTGTTTTAAGCCAGAAGTTGATCACTGTAATCCAATAGCCGTTCCAATATTTGCTGATCGCGCTCGCTAACATCCTCGCTATCTAATAGGGTTTGAACCTTTACCAAATAGTTCTCAAGGATAATACTGCCACCGCCATCAGCTTCTGTTAAACGCTGGTAGCGGTACTCTTGCCACTGCTGCTGCTCATCCTCGGTTAGCGATTCGGGGTAATTGCGCGCACGGTAGCGAAACAGCATTTCTGCCAAACGTGTATCTTCAAAATAGAAAGTATTATCTCGTAACTCTGCAGGCGTACTGGACCGCACTTGCGCCATAACACTTTTATCATTTTGGCCAAAAAAATCACCGCCATAGAGCATAACATCGGGATCCTTTTGCTCCGGGAATGATCGTGATGAAAATACTTCAGCCAGTTTTTCTGCCAAGGGTCCCGCCTTCATAATCTGTTGATAATGCTGCCGGGCTTTAGGTAAATCCAACTGTATACGCGCCGCCACCGCATCATCCATCAAAGCCGTAGTAGCCACTGCAGGACAGCGATTGGTATGAATAGTTTTCAGCGGAATTCTTTCCATCCCCTCCGGTAACTCTGCGGCGGGGGTATATAAACGTTCGCTAATTTTCTCAGCACTCAATTCAATCAAGGGCGAAGGGTCGACAGCCAGGTCATAACAAATAACACCATTTTTATTGGTCGGGTGCATAGCCAGGGGCATTACCAGGCTGGTACAAAAACGACTGGCGGGGATCATAGCCGAGGTATGGATGACCGGCTTTTTCTCGGCAACATTTAACAAGCTAGCTACTTCGCGTTTGTTGCGAAGCTTAAACAGATAGTCAAATAGCCTGGGTTGTTTCTGTTTGATTAATTTAGCCACAGCAATGGTGGCATGCACATCCGACAACGCATCATGGGCGGCCTCATGACTAATCCCATTAGCCTTAGTTATCTGCTCCAGTTTAAAGCTGGTTGAGCCGTCTTCATGGGTGGGCCAAATAATACCCTCCGGGCGCAGGGCACAACAGAGCCTGACCATATCGATAATATCCCAGCGGGAATTACCGTTTTGCCACTCCCGAGCGTAGGCGTCATAAAAATTACGATACAAAGTATATCGACTCACCTCATCGTCAAACCGGATGCTGTTGTAACCCACCGCACAGGTGCCGGGCTGGGCAAACTCTGCATGAATCTGGCGAATAAATTCCGCTTCAGGAAGCCCTTGTTCAAGTGCCTGCTGTGGCGTAATACCTGTTACCAGGCAAGCCTCCGGGTGCGGCAACATATCATCGGCCGGCTTACAAAAAATGACTAAAGGCTCACCGATAATATTAAAATCTGCATCGGTGCGAATACCCGCAAACTGCGACGGGCGGTCACGGGCAGGGTCGGTACCGAATGTTTCATAATCGTGCCAGTAGAAAGAAAAATCTGTCATGGAAAATAAATAATCCTTACAAGGGTGTTGTTTGCCGTTATTGTTCTGTGCTAAATTTTCTCTGTCAACGGATTATGACATACCAAACTTTGCGGAAGGAACTGCATCATGAAGATTAATCAAAATTTAAACACATTAACTCTCGCACCATCACCTTGCCCTCAACCCTGCCCTCAACCTTGCCCTCAACCTTGCCCTCAACCCCAACCTCGCCCTAAAACAAATGGCTTTAGCCTAATAGAACTGCTTGCCACTCTCAGCGTAATCATGCTCACCCTGGCCATTGGCGTATCCGGGCTATCGCAATGGCTGCAATACCAAACTGAAAGTAGCCTGTTCAGATCCCTCACCCACTTGGCGACCTTCGCCCGGACCCGGGCAATTAAAGATAATCAATACCTCACCCTTTGCCCCAGTGCTGATAAAACCAGCTGCAACGGGCCATGGAATAAAACCATTATTGTTTTTAACGATAGCAATACTAACGAAAGAGTCGATAACGGAGATGTGCTCTATCGGGTGCTATCACTACCGGAGACAACACCCTGCCTGCTCTGGCAAGCCAGCCTTGGTCGGCACTACTTACAATTTAAACCCTCAGGGGCCAGCAATGGCACAGCGGGGCACTTCAGGCTTTGCGATGCCATTCACAACAGCAACAGCAAAAAACTTGTGATAGGCCTAAGTGGCCGAACCTCTTTAAGACGTTTTTAAATAATCAAGTTGGAGCAAGTTCAAATGAGCGATCAATTAAAAAACACGGGCGCAACCCTGCTGGAAGTGGTTATCACACTGTTTATTATGAGTGTGGGATTACTGGGTTTAGCCAGGCTGCAATCAACCGCCATTAAAGACAGCCTGGAAACCGCACAACGCTCACAAACTGCATGGCTGGTGAGCGAGATGGTTGAACGCATAAGAGCCAACCCCGCGGACAAGGCCAACAGTTACAGGGTAGAACTCTCCAGGGAAAACTGCTCAAAACCCGCCAGATATTGCTCCGCTACCCTGACAGAATGCACACCTTCCGAGCTGGCCAGGTTTGATATCTGGGATGTTTTTTGCGGCGAATCCTCCGAAGGAGTATTAGCCGACTCTGTCGAATCACTAAAGCTCTCCACCCTGTCAATCTCCTGCGACCAGAACTGTTCGACATCACCGGCTAACTATAACGTGAGTATATCCTGGCAAACTCGCGCTACGGGCAACACCAGCGATCCCAACACACAACAAATTACCATGAAGGTGAGGCCTTAATGAATACGCCAGGGCAACATGGATTTAGCCTGATTGAATTAATGATTGCCATTACCCTCTCACTGATATTAATGGCAGGAGCCATGCAGTTTATGGCTAGCAGTCGACAGACCTTTGAGCTAAATGGTGATATTTCCCGCATCCAGGAAAACGGCCGTATCGCGATGGATATACTGGTCAGGGAGTTACGGATGGCGGGCTATCGACATCCACTTAACGGTGACGGCAAACCACCTCATTACTTTAATTTTGAAAAAAACTGCACCGACTCCCATAGCAGCTGCACGCTTGATAGCCATATTAACAACCCTGCCAGTATTACCCATGGCAGCGACCGGCTAACAATACAGTATGACCCTCCCTCGGATGACCAGGGTGGTGTAGCCCGGGACTGCCTGGGTACAAGGCTGGATGCCACAGAGCGTCACAGCATTATTATTAACAGTTACACCATCCAAACTGTTAACGGTATTAATAGCCTCTATTGCAGGGGCTATAACAAAAGCAAAGCTGAATGGCTTGAAAAAGGAGCCCAACCCCTGATTGATGGCATCGATAATATGCAGGTGCTCTATGGCGTAGCCAGCAGCAGCAACAATAGTGTTAGCCGCTATCTGCCCCAAAGCGCATTAACACCGCAGGACTGGCCGAACATTAAAACCGTCACTATTGCCCTGCTGGTTAGCAACGGTTTGCAGCAAGGCTTTGCCCATGCACAAAAACGCCAATACCAATTACTGGATAGCAAACGACTCACAACCCCGGACACCGACCGACAAAGTCGAAGAATCTATAGCACGACCGTGCAATTGAGAAACAGCCATGATTAGGAGAACTAAATATGCATAATCAATTTCAACAAGGTGCTGTACTGATTGTCAGCCTGATTCTGTTACTGGTGATGACGTTATTAGCCATCGTAGCGATGGATACATCGCAACTACAATCGCAAATGGCCCATAACAGCCTGCTATCCCAACATCTGCACCAGATTGCCTTTAGTGAAATCCAGGCCCAGGCCAAAGCTCTGGAGAACTCGGATTACCTCGAGAAAATAACCACAGCAACCCGGAATATTACAGTGCTGAACTACGAGGGACTATCCAAAGATGGCGTAGGAGTAACACTAACAGACACCCAGACCTTAACCCATAATGCCGATGATGCTTATACCCTGTCTGGCGCGGTTGTATTTACGGGTAACACCGCACCGCCTTCAGGTTATAGCCTGGCTTTATATGTCGGGAAAAGCTATGAAATCTACACTGTCGCCCAATACAGCAACAAGCAGTCAGACAGCAAGCAATCAGGCTCAAAACAAACACAGGGTTTAAATCGCATCACCCCATCATCTCATTAGACTAGTCAAACCAACACAAGGAGTGTGTTATGAAATATTTTTTAAAGCTACTGCTTATCACCCTACCGATAATCAACGGCAGTTTATCAACGGCAGATGATATTGATATTTATCTCCCTGATACCCATAAACAAACAACACTGCATATACTACTGGCCGTCCATCAAACCGATCAGGAAACCATAAAGCGCATTGTCGATAGCTTTTATCAAAGTCGAAGACCTGCGCTGATTGGACTAATACAAGCCAGTGAAAATAGCCTGGCCCATCCATTTATTGATATTAGCAAAGACAATAATCTTGAAAGCTTAACCAGGGCCATCAATCAAATCACCGCCACTCAAACCAAACCACCTGTAGACAAACTGTTGCGCCAGGCCGCCGGGCTTTTCCCCGACAAGAAAACAGCATGCGCAGAAAAACATATCCTGTTGTTTACCGGGCAAGCGACTAAGGCCAGTGAAAAGTTACCGGATGATATACAGGTCCATAGAATAGAAGCTAACCAAACCAATGATAAACAGACTGTCACTCGCATACTCAACGGCAGTATTAATCATACCATTGAGGCCAAGGGAAACTTTACAGCCCCTGCCATTGCCGTTAATGCCTATAATAGTTTGCAGCATCGCAATGATATGTATTTTGCCTTATTTAAGCCGAGCTTATCCGCACGCTGGGCTGGCAATATTAAAAAATACCGACTTTTCGATAACAAAATTATTGACGCCAATGGCGAAGATGCCATTCAACAAGACAAACATAACGCAGGCTATTTTAAACAGACCGCCTTAAGTTTCTGGACCGAATTAACGGACTGGAATCCCAGCGACGATAATAATACAGCCACCGTTGATGGCAGTGTTATACCCTATGGCGGCTATGCCTACCGGCTTAACTCTCCCGCTACGCGCAAGCTATATACCTACCTCGATGATTTTACGCCCAACAATGAGCTATTGGCCGCAGAGCCCTTAATCGTGGAAAACGCCAATATCACTGCAAGCCTGCTTGGGCTTAAACCCTCCGAAGATGATAAACGCAAAGCTCTACTCAAGTGGACACAGGGTTATGAGGTTGAGGGTTATGAGGTTGAGGGTTATGAGATTGAACTCGGAGAGCACTTACCGAATTATTTTGTTGCCGACGTTATTCACAACCAGCCAGCGGTGGTTACCTACCGCACAATAAACCCCGCTACTGAAGACTTTGACGATACGCTCTTTGCAGGGTCTAACAGGGGATTTCTCCATGCTATTGATGCCAATACCGGCGATCCAATTTTTAGCTTTATACCCAGGCAGTTGCTCACCAACTTAACCAGCTATTATCAAAACAAGCCACCCCTTGCCGATAAACCCTATGGTTTTGATGCACCGATGACAGTATGGCGCCAGGACAGTAACGGCAATGGCAGCGTCGTAACAAGCTATGGCCACACTGACAAGCCGGAAACCGGTGACCATGTTTATATTTATCAAGCTATGCGACGGGGTGGTAACAGCCTGTTCGCCTTCGATGTCAGTGTCCGTAACAATCCCAAATTGATGTGGCAAATTAACGGTGATAAAGACCTTGATGGTGACGGCAGCAGTGATGCTACTCCGGGATTTAGCCAGCTGGGAGAAACATGGTCGCGCCCACAACTAGCTACCATCCAATGGAATTGCACCCGTGGCGACACCTCTGGCTGCCAGAATAAAAAAGTGATTTTCTTTGCCGGTGGTTATGATAATCAGCACGACAACGCCAGCCACAGAAAAAGTGGCCATGGTAATGCTATCTATATGGTTGATGCTGTTAGCGGCGAGTTACTGTGGAGTGCTGGTAGGCGCAGCCATGACCTTAACCTAAGCAATATGAACTACAGTATTCCGGCTAATGTCACCCCCGTAGACATTGATGGTGACGGCTATATTGATGCGCTATTTGCCATCGATATTATCGGGCAACTTTGGCGCTTTGATTTTAACCATAAGGCTCGCAGTCAAAGTGATTTTGCAAAAACCAGCTCCGGGGGAATGATTGCCGACTTAAGCGGCGCCGGCCGACGCTTTTATAACGCGCCGGACGTAGCCTATATCGCCCGCCGCGGGCAACCACCGTTGCTGAGTATTGCTGTGGGTAGTGGCTATCGCGCCCAACCCGAAAATACATCCATCAATGATCGTTTCTTTGTTGTTTTTGATTATTACCCATTAACGGCACCCCCTAATTACCGTTATGCAGATAATGCTGTGATTACGACCTCAGATATGTCCCCGGTCACACAAACCCAGAGACTCAATGACAGTGAAGAGAAATATAAGTACGGCTGGTATCTCAATATGGATAATGGCAAGGGTGAAAAAATTCTGTCTTCATCCATTACATTTAATCACCAACTTTTATTAACCTCTTATACACCGGGGAAAAAAACCACAGTTTGCAGCAAACAGGAGATCGATATTGGCACAGGGAAATATTATTTATTAGACCTGTTTAAGGGTAACTCCGTGCTAACAGTTTCGGACTCAAGCAAGCCTTATGGTGAACTGCAACGCCAGGGTATTCCCCCGGAACCCACTATTATTTTCACCAGCAACAGTTCTTGCAGCTCAAATTGTAATGTCCAACATTCTACAGCTGACCAGGAAAATAACGTGCTGGTCTGTATCGGTACTGAGTGCTCAAGCCAAACCATTGACCTCTCCTTGCATAAAACCTACTGGAGAGAGCTATGACTATAAGCAGAATAAAAACAGATAATGGCTTTACCTTAGTAGAAGCGTTAGTGGTATTAGCGATTATCGGCATACTCGCCTCAGTAGCGCTGCCCAGCTACCAGTCCTATCTATTAAGGGGTAACCGAACAGGGGAAGCCCTGCCCTACCTTAATAACCTTATGCAGGCGCAGGAACGATATGCCGCAGAACATGGCAGCTATACCGAGGATTTAACACTGCTGGGCTACGATGCCGAACCAACAACACCGCAAGGCAACTACACCTTTAATGCTGTAGCCTGCGGCAGCGGGATTAGTGAATGTGTTACGTTAACAGCCTTGGCCCAGGGTAAACAAATCAATGATCGCAATGGTAACAACGGGAATATCAGCTTGAGTAGTCGCGGAGAAAAAATGGGGCTGGACTCACAGAACTAACAAAGCTAACAAACAAGGCCAGCCCGGCAATTTATCTAAGTACAAACGCGAGGCACACGCAAAGGCATTCGGGTTAAAATTTCATAGCCAATAGTCCCAGCCCATTCCGCCACTTCATTAGCGGTGAGCTCCTGCCCCCAAAGTACTACGTCATCGCCCACTGCGACACTGTCCTGGTCAGTCACATCAACGGTGATCATATCCATTGATACCCGCCCTACCAGCGGCACACGCTGGCCATTAATAATAACCGGCGTTCCACTGGGTGCCTGTCGTGGATAACCGTCACCATAACCCACGGCAATAGTGGCAATAGTTGACGGTCGCGTAGCGGTCCAACTGGCGGCATAACCCACCGACTCACCTACCGCGACATCTCGCACTGCGATAACCGCGGAGGTCAGGGTCATAACATGGCGTAGTTTATCCCCATGCTGATGAGCTTCAGGGAATGGAGCATTGCCATAAAGCATATAACCTGGCCGATTCCATTGCTGTCGTGTTTCAGGCCAGGCCAGCAAACCTGACGAATTACTAATACTCAGGGGGGCGTTTAGCCCCGCAACACAGTCCTTAAATGTTTTCACTTGTGCATCGGTAAAAGAGCTGCTCAGTTCATCAGCACAAGCCAAATGTGTTGCCACAACAATTTCATCGCACACATGGTTACAGGCTTTAAGCTGCTGATAAAAAGCTCCGACAGTTTCAGGGCGAATGCCCAGGCGATGCATACCACTATCGACTTTTAACCATACTGTCACTGGCTTGGGTAAACTCGCAGTGAGCAGGCTATCCAGTTGCTGCTGATTAGTTAACATCAACCAATAGTTTTGCCCAGCCGCCCTAACAATATCCTGCTGGCTAAAGCTACCTTCCAGTAACAGTACAGGTTTGCTAATACCAGCCTCACGCAGTTCATCAGCCTCTTCAATGCAGGCTACGCCAAACGCAGGAGCCATCGGCTCCAGGGCTTTGGCCACCGCGACAGCACCGTGCCCATAAGCGTTGGCTTTAACGATAGCGAGACACTGATCATCGGGCACCAAACTCTGTGCCAACTGAAAATTATGCTGTAGCGCCTGTATGTCTATAAGCGCTTTTGTAGGTCTGGACATAACCGATAAACCCTTAAAACTGTTAATAGTTGTATTTATGGGCGGAAAATAGCGCCTGCGCTTTTTCCCATATATCCCCTACTTTGCCATCGCCGACGGCTTTGCCGTCCACCTCTATAACCGGGGCCACCTCTTTACTGGAGCTAGTGATCCAAACCTCATCGGCATTGCGCAACTCTTGCATAGTTACAACACGCTCTTCAACAGGAATCGAGCCATCCTTACGTAAAACATCCAATAAAATAAGACGTGTAATGCCAGGCAGGATTTGCTCATCCAATGGCGAGGTGATCACTTTACCGTCTTTAATAATATAGGCATTAACCGCACTACCCTCGGTCATTTCACCACGCTCATTAAATAGAATTGTTTCACCACTGCCTTCACTATGGCCATGCTGGTAGTGCATCACATTGCCTAGTAAGGCGGTAGATTTAATATTACATCGTTTCCAGCGCAGGTCCTGGGTAGTAGACACTTTATAGGGCTTCACTACGTTGCGGTCTGCCACAGGCTCAGGAGGAATTTCAAAGGCAAAAGCAAATACGGTTGCACTAACACCTTCGGGATAAGCATGGCTGCGTTTGCTATCCGCCCCCCGGCTAACATGGAAGTAAATACCTAAATTACCGGCACCGTTTTTTTCACTTAAGGAAGTAGCAATCTCGCGCCACTGGTCGTGACTATAATCAAGCTGGATATCAATCGCAGCCAAACCATTATCCATTCGATCAATATGCGGACCAAAGCCAACCAGCTTGCCATTATAGGAAGGGACAACTTCATAAATGCCGTCACCAAATAAAAAACCACGGTCCATAGGCGAAATTTTCGCCTCTTCCATCGGAAGATATTCACCGTTTAAATATACAATACTCATAACTACGACCTATATTGATCAACTAAAATTTTAATCACTAAAACCCACTAACTGGCGCAATTGTGTAATCAGCTTTTGCCCCTCAGACAACGGCAGACTATCCTCCGTTAATGTTGGCTCACGGGTAACGCCATCGAGACTACCGCGCTCGGCGATATACTCTAGAAATTTCTGCGGATTTATCCGCGCCAATAAATCCTCTTGCTGCCAATATGAAAGCATGGCAATCAAACCATGGGCAGCCCAATTAGATACATCAGCTATCACCAACTCATCACAGGTAGTAACCGAGGGGGTAATATCCAGCGTTTTAATCGCCTCATAGATATTACCCATCCCTACTTCATTGCCGCCATCACCAATAGCAATGGTTGGATAACTGGCAAGCTTAAGGAAATAATCAAAACTGGCACAGCGGTCGCTGATATCTTCACCACGCATATTACAATAAATGCCCTGCTCTGAAAGGCCTGCGCGTTCAATGGATAACACCAACTCAGGTTGCAACTGATCTAAAGCCAATTGTGCCTCCGCCTCAGCGTTAGCCAACTCCCCAACCGCAATCTCATGCACACGAAAATCTGCGGCAATGGCTGTAGACATCGGGGCACAACAAACAATAATCGGCTTGGCACCAAGGTATTCCAGCGTTTTATATAACGCTATAGCACCTATAGGCCCATCGGTTTCAAAACTATTCAGTACAGGAAAGCCTGTACCAATCAACACCGTACCTTTGCAGGCTAAAAGCAATTTTGCTGCCCGCATATAATAGCCAGGCGTTAATGCCGACTGCACATCCCGCATCCCGCGTAAATTACGTGAAACCAACAAATCTTCTATTGACCGGCTCAGCGCAAGATCATCTTCCGGGTTAGTAGCATTCATTAAACTTAGCACCGCTGCAATTGAGCTTGCTGAAAACGGGCCTCAGCAAAATGTAATAAATTATGCGCCTGCTCCATAGACACCGCTTCAAATGAAACTTGAGCACCGGACATCAATTGCGACAATTTGGCTGTATCAATAGATATCATTGAACCGATCTTGGGGTAGCCACCAATGGTTTGGCGGTCATTAATCAATACAATAGGCTGACCATCCGCAGGAATCTGGATAGCCCCATGACATATACCTTCTGACAAAATACCATCAATAGATGACTGGATTTTTTGGCCCGTCAGGCGATAACCCATACGGTCGCAGCGGTCAGAGACTGTATACTCGCTGCTAAAAAAGAGCTGTTGCTGTACATCATTAAAGGTTTCTTGTTGATAACCAAGAATCACTCTTGCGGTAAACGCATCGCCATAGTGTGGACGATCATTACTATCAACACTGCAATGTTGTTGCGCATTAAAACTGGCGCAGGGTAAGAAGTCCCCCTGCTGCAAGCGATCACCTGTAATTCCGCCAATCGTCTCTCTGGCCACCGTGGCCGCACTGCCAAAACTATGGGGAATATCAAAGCCACCAGCCACCGCCAAATAACTGCGACAGCCCTGCTGTGCATAGCCTAGTTCGATTTGATCCCCCGCTTTTATACTATGACTTTGCCATAACTCGTAAGCTACGCCATTAATCGTTAAAGCCATATCAGCACCGGTTATAGCAATAACAGTATCTACCTGAGCCTCTAGCAACAATCCGCCAATGCTAATTTCCAGAGCTGTATTATTAGCAACCGAACCGTCAACTGCAGTTTCACACAGCCTGTTAGCCCAGCGAAATGCCAAAGGGTCCAGGGGACCCCCGTTGGTTAAACCAATACCATGAAAACCAAACCGACCCGTATCCTGAATTAGCGTTAACATGCCGGGATTAATAACCTTGAACCCACTCATGGTAATTCCCCTCCCAGTTCTAAAAACCGGTTGCGGGAAATAGTCTCAAACTGAACGCGATCACCAACAGCAACTGGCATACTCGGTTCTACCGTTGGGTCGAACATACGCTGGGGACATAGACCAATCAAATTCCAACCACCCGGTGATTGTGCAGGATAAACAGCCGTTTGTCGGTCTGCTATTCCCACTGCCCCTCTGGGCACTTTTTGCCGCGGCGTTGAAAGGCGCGAAGCCGCAATTTTTTCATTCACTTCACCCAGATAAGCAAAGCCCGGCGCAAAACCAATGGCATAAACGCGATACTCTTGCTGCTGGTGCAAATCGATAACCTGCTCAATGGATAAATCCGCATTAGCCGCAATTAGCTCCAACTCTGGCCCTGATTCAACGCTGTAATAGACAGGTAAAGTCACCAAACTCCCCTGCCCTGATTCGGCATTATCCAGATCGTTTAACAGTGCATTTAAGGTTTGGCTAATAAAAAAGTGATCAGTTTTTAACGCATCATAAATCAAGGTGAGTGAAGCATAGGAAGGAATTAAATCAATCAGTACTGAGTCTAGCGATGTAGCAATAGCCACTTTAGCGGCTTGCACACGAGCGGCCACTGCTGGTGATGCCTGAGCAGAAAAGCCGGCATCATCAAAATAAATAATCAGCGCATTTTCACCCGCTACCGCTATTCTCATCCGCCAATTAACTCGCGAATTTCTTGTATGGCTTGCACGCCAGCTTCGTTATCACCGTGTACACATAAAGTATCAGCCTGCAATGGGAGAGTATTGCCACTGACAGTAGTCACAGTGCCATCTGTACAAAGCTGCTGAACTTGAGCCAGCATTTTTTCTTTGCTGTGAACAGCGCCGGCTTTGGAACGGGCTAATAATTTTCCATCATCGTCATAACAACGATCAGCAAAGGCCTCAAAAGAAAGGTTAAGACCCAGACGGTCGGCTTCAGCTTTGTGCTCAGCGTATTGTGGGGTAGCTTGTAACATTAACGTTAATGGGCGCTGATAGTCGGACATTGCAACCATAATGGCGTTGCGCACATCTGGCTTTGCCATCATATCGTTATAAAGTGCACCATGAGGTTTTACATATTCAAGCTTCAAGCCTGCAGTCGCGGCCATGCCATCCATTGCAGCAACCTGATAATGCATTAGTGCGATAATTTCTTCAGTACTGCAATTCATTGAACGACGACCAAAACCAACAAGGTCTTGATAAGCCGGGTGGGCACCAATGCTGACATCATTTTTCTTTGCCAGTGCCAAGGTGTTACGCATAACCACCGGGTCGCCGGCATGAAAGCCACAGGCAATATTGGCTTGATCAATATACGGCATCACCGCCGCATCCATACCCATGGTCCAACTGCCAAAGCTTTCGCCCAAGTCACAATTTAACTGTAATGCCATAATATTGATTCCCGAAGGGTCTTATCCAAGGTCGATAACGAATGGTACTGCGGTACGACAAGATTAACGACTATTTTAGGAAAATAGAGAAGCCTTTTATCCTATTTTAGAAAACAAAACAGGATATCTCCCTAAAAAAGAGAAACAAAATATAGTAATAGCGCTGGTTTTAGCCACAAAGACCAAAACAACACCTAAAACGCTACAAAATGGATAATTTACTATTGGGGATATCCGTAACCAACATACAGCCCGGCTCATGGGTAATACAAAATGGTGGTTTAGCCTCTTCCAATACCGCCTGCGGTGTAACGCCACAGGCCCAAAAAACAGGGAGTTCATTGGGGTTAATGGTTACCGCATCACCAAAGTCTGGCTGGTTAATATCATTGATACCAATCAGCGAAGGGTCACCTAAATGAATAGGAGCACCGTGAACGGAGGGGAAACGGCTACAAATCTGCACCGCACGAATGGCGTCAGCCGCCAAAAATGGCCGCATGCTCACCACCGTTTTACCACTAAAGCGGCCCGCTGGGCGGCAATCAATATTGGTACGATACATAGGCACATTGAGATTCTGGCTAACATTACGCACATCCAGACCGTCAGCGATAAGAGGCTCTTCAAAAGAAAATGAACAACCCAATAAAAAGCTCACCAGATCATCACGCCAGTAGTCTTTAATATCGGTAACAGACTCTTTTAACTCGCCGTTTTCAAAAATACGGTAGCCGGAAATATCAGAGCGAACATCAAGGTCTTCACCCAAGTCAGGCAGCATATACTGCCCCGGCTGTGAAGCCATACCCACTAAAGGACAGGGCTTTGGATTAAGCTGACAAAACTGCAAAAACTCATTGGCCCAATCTTTTGGCAGAATCACCAGATTACATTGCACAAAACCTGCGGCACAACCGGAGGTATTGGCGGTGTGTGCGCCACTGCGAATGCGTTGGCGTAATGCTAGTGGTGAGATATCTGCAGACATAAACCATACTCTAGTATGTCACTCCCGCGAAGGCGGGAACCTAGATTCCCGCCTACGCGGGAATGACGCGGTTAAAAGTGTTAGATCACTTTTATCGCTTCTTCTTCGATCTTAGCTTGCCACAATTGCGGGCCAGTTTTGTGGACTGACTCACCCAGGTGATCAACGGCTACGGTAACGGGCATATCTTCTAATTCAAACTCGTAGATCGCTTCCATTCCCAATTCAGGGAAGCCAACAACAGTAGAAGATTTAATCGCTTGAGCCACTAAGTATGCAGCACCACCGACAGCCATTAAATACACCGATTGATGATCTTTGATCGCTTCAATCGCGGCTGGACCGCGTTCAGCTTTACCGATCATACCTAACAAGCCAGTCTTTTCTAACATGGTGCGCGTGAATTTATCCATACGGGTGGCTGTGGTTGGGCCAGCAGGACCAACAACTTCATCACCGATAGGATCAACCGGGCCTACGTAATAAATAAAACGGCCCTTCATGGAAACAGGTAATTCTTCACCGGCTTCAATCATATCGACCATTTTCTTATGAGCCGCATCGCGACCGGTAAGCATTTTACCGTTTAATAATAAGGTATCACCGGGTTGCCAGGTTTTCACTTCTTCAGGCGTTACTGTATCTAAATTAACGCGCTTAACATTGCCCCCGGCTTCGCGAGTGACTTCTGGCCAATCTTCTAGTTTGGGGGGCTTTAATGCAGCAGCGCCAGAACCGTCCAAGGTGAAATGTGTGTGACGAGTAGCTGCACAGTTAGGAATAATTGCTACGGCCTTGTTGGCTGCGTGAGTAGGAAAGTCATTAACTTTGACATCCATTACGGTGGTCAAGCCACCTAAGCCCTGAGCACCAATACCTAGCTTGTTAACTTTTTCATGTAGCTCTAAGCGCAACTCTTCAGACCGGGTGCTAGCACCGCGCTCTTGTAGGTCTTGAATATCAATAGGTTCTAATAAAGCTTCTTTGGCTAACAGCATCGCTTTTTCAGCGGTGCCACCAATGCCTATGCCCAACATGCCCGGAGGACACCAGCCCGCCCCCATCAATGGCACCTGGCTTAACACCCAATCTACAACAGAGTCAGATGGGTTTAGCATGGCAAATTTTGACTTGGCTTCACTACCGCCACCTTTGGCTGCAACATGTACTTCTACAGTGTCACCTGGAACAATCTCATAATGAATAACACCGGGGGTGTTGTCTTTGGTATTGGTGCGGGCACCATCGGGGTCGGCAAGGATAGAGGCCCGAAGCACATTGTCAGGGTTCAAATAGGCGCGGCGAATACCTTCGTTACACATATCAGTCACCGACATATCCGCTTCCCACTGCACATTCATACCGACTTTTAAAAATACAGTCACGATGCCGGTATCCTGGCAGATAGGACGGTGGCCTTCGGCACACATACGAGAGTTAATTAGAATTTGCGCAATGGCATCTTTAGCGGCGGGGTTCTGCTCACGCTGGTAGGCTTTATCCATCGCCTGGATAAAATCCACTGGGTGGTAGTAGGAAATATATTGCAGCGCGCCGGCTACGCTTTCGATCAAATCTTCTTGACGGATGACAGTCATCGGAGACGAACCTCTCGTTCGGTAAGGACTTTTGAAAAAAATAGGAGCGCCATTATACACGAAGGGGTCATTCCCGCGAAGGAACGTTATTCCCGCGAAAGCGGGAATGACTACTTAGGGAGTAGTGCCCTGCATCTGACCAACATTCTGCTTTAAAGTACCCAAGTCACGGTTAACCTGACGACGGAAACCATTAATAGACTCAATCCATTCTTCAGTACCTTTAACACGAAGATCCAATTTACCGATATCGGCACTCACACGGTTGGTCTTATCGGCCACTAGCTCAAGGGACTTTTCCTGCTGATTTAGCACTAACTGATTCTCAGCCACCTGGGAGTGTAACTGTTGGGCTTTGTTTAACTGTTGGCTTAAACCGGCAACCACATCATCTCGCTTGCTCATCTGCTTTTTGGCAGAGACTATAAAGGCATCACTGGCGACAATACTGTCGGCATGCTTTTTCAAGAGAGCATCATGCTCTGCGAAGCGAGCCTTGCTCTTCTTCCAGACATTATCCCAAAGCTTGCGGACTTCGGTGTCCAGCTCCCGCAATTTGACCTTCATCGCTGCACTGGACTCCCCCATACTTTCATCCGTCACCATCAGGCGACGCTCCAAATCACCGATCCGTAACTCATAGTTCTGCAGAGACTTCTCGGCGATTTGTAGTTTTTGGTGCAGATAACCAGCCCAAGCGGCTGTGGCCAGTAATACCAACACCACCAACGTCAATATTGATTTTGTGGCCACGGAGGCACTGCCAGCGGTACCACCCACGTCAGGCACCTCACCCAAACTTGCTGCCAGCGACCCTTTTGCTTGAGTACGCTGGAAGGAAGCAATCTCATCATGGGCGGGGGTTATTTTAGGTATATGACCAATATGGTCATCGTCTCGTCGGGACATAAAGATATTCACACTGTTCAGGAAAATTAAATAAGCGATAAATTAGCCGCAATTATCGCATGGTCATATTGGCTCTGGCACCGGTAAGTTCGCGCTCAGCACGCAGATCTGCATTAAACATAGCAAAAAATTTCGCCGATGCGGCTGTTTAGCGCATTAATAGACTCCAAAATACGTTTTGGGTTTCCTTTTCGCAATAAATAGCCTATATAATTATATTAAATTCAGTGCCTTAGCTCTTTCGGGATCTTCTGAGCTGAGTCTTTCGAAAAATAAACACACAAGTCTTAGGGGGCTGTTATGGATTCTTTTATAAGTATTGATCTTTTATTCCGTTGGTTACACGTTTTATTTGGTATTACGTGGATTGGCCTTTTGTACTACTTCAACTTTATTCAGGGCGAATACTTCAAAGAAGCTGAGCCAGATGCCAAAGCTGACGCTACCAAAAAACTGGCACCACGTGCTCTATGGTGGTTCCGCTGGGGTGCGATGTTCACTTTCCTGACCGGTGTTATCATGCTTGAAATTATCCGCACTGCGCACGGCTGGGACTCTTATATTGTTGTAGGCTCCTTAACCGGTACCTTTATGTTCTTGAATGTATGGTTGATTATCTGGCCAAACCAGAAAATCGTTTGTGGCATTGTTGAAGGCGACGCTGCTGCTGCAGCCCCTAAAGCACTGCTGGCCTCAAGAACCAATACCCTTTTCTCTACATTGATGTTGGTCGGTATGCTGGGTTCTTTCCACGGTGGCGGCCAGGCTTCTTACCTTGTAAATCAGGGTTTAAGCACAGGCCTGATGGCTGTTCTCGCCATTGTTGTACTGTTAGAGGCTAACGCTATCTTCGGTAAGATTGGCCCAATGGCATCGGTTAAAGGTGTTATTCACTGCTCTCTTGCACTGACTGTTATTGGCTTAGGCTTGATGCAGTATGTTTAAGTAGTAGTAGATAGACTTTAAAGCCCGGCTTGTCCGGGCTTTTTTGTGTCTGTGATTTCTTAACTCTGTCATTCCCGCGAAGGCGGGAACCTACAGTGCTGGGTCCCCGCCTGCGCGGGGATGACGCTGATGGGGGATAATCAGACAAAAAAAAGCCCCGACAATGTCGAGGCTCTTTACAAGTGCTAAGCGATGCTTACATCATACCGCCCATTCCACCCATTCCACCCATGCCGCCCATATCAGGCATAGCAGGAGCAGCGGCAGCAGCTTCAACAGGAAGATCAGCAACCATAGCTTCAGTCGTGATCATCAAACCAGCAATAGAACCAGCAGCCTGCAGTGCAGTACGCGTTACTTTAGCAGGATCAAGAATACCCATCTCGATCATATCGCCATACTCACCGGTACCAGCGTTAAAGCCGAAGTTACCTTCACCGCTCTTGATCTTATCAAGAACCACTGAAGACTCATCACCCGCGTTATCAACGATTTGACGCAAAGGCGCTTCCATCGCACGACGTGCCAGATTGATACCCACAGTTTGGTCATCGTTCGCGCCCGTCAGGCCTTCAACAGCCTGTAAAGCGCGAACCAGAGCAACACCACCGCCAGGTACAACACCTTCTTCTACCGCAGCGCGAGTTGCGTGAAGTGCATCTTCAACACGGGCTTTCTTCTCTTTCATTTCAACTTCAGTGGCAGCACCCACCTTGATTACTGCAACACCGCCAGCCAGCTTGGCAACACGCTCTTGCAGCTTCTCACGGTCGTAGTCAGATGAAGTGTTTTCGATTTGAACACGGATAGCACCAACGCGATCCTGAATGGCAGCCGCATCACCAGCACCATCAACGATTACAGAGTTGTCTTTATCCATAGTGACACGCTTGGCAGTACCTAATTGCTCAAGAGTAACCGCTTCAAGCTCAAGGCCAATCTCTTCAGAGATTACAGTACCGCCAGTTAGAACAGCGATATCTTCAAGCATAGCTTTGCGACGATCACCGAAGCCCGGTGCTTTACAAGCTGACACTTTAACAATGCCGCGCATATTGTTAACAACCAGAGTCGCTA
>JAAELM010000334.1 GCA_024226635.1 Oceanicoccus sp.
CGTCATTCCCGCGAAGGCGGGAATCCAGACTGCATGCTAATGCTGTTATTTCCGCCAGGGCGGAAATCTACAGCACTGGATTCCCGCCTTCGCGGGAATGACGATAGTCATTTTTGCCGAAGCCTGCCCTCGGGTGCTTTAGTCGGGAACTACGGGCATAAAAAAAGCGGCTTCAGAAAACTGCGCCGCCTTTTAAACCAGAATTACCTGATTAACTAAATATACCCTTAAAGGTAAAGAAGAACAGAATGGCTAAGCCGGCACCTGCTGGCAAAGTAATCACCCAGGACATAAAGATACTACCAACAACTCGCAGGTTCAGAGCGCCAATACCCCTGGCCAAACCAACACCCAGCACAGCACCTACCAGAGTGTGGGTGGTAGAAATAGGTAATCCCGTTGCAGAGGCAAATACTACCGTAGTCGCAGCGCCCAGTTCCGCAGCAAAACCGCGACTTGGGGTCAGTTCAGTAATCTTCTTACCGATGGTTGCCATTACCTTAAAGCCGTAGGTAGCCAAACCGATAACAATACCGCCACCGCCCAGCAAAAGAATCCAGGGTGGAAGAGCTGACTTGCTGGCAATCTCACCACCGCTGCCAATCACACTGGCAATCGCCGCCAGTGGGCCAACGGCGTTAGCTACATCGTTAGAACCGTGGGCAAAGGCCATGGCACAGGCAGTGAAAATCATTAATATCGCAAACACTCTTTCTACATTGCCAAAGCGGTTGCCATCTTCCGGAATCACCTCTTCTTTAACTTTGCCCAGCATACCTTTACCAATGATAGCGACAATGATGCCGATAACAGCAGCAACAGGCAGAGCGTTGGCAAACTTGCTGCCCAAGCCGAGGTCGATCTCAATACCCAGATGCTTTAGACCTTTTAACAAGGTCACCATGGCAATCATAAAGCCCACAGCAAACATATACATGGGGACATATTTTTTAGCATTTTGAAACGGCTTGTCGGTATTGAGTATCAGCTTTTGTACACTCATAAACAGGCCGAAGGATATAGTTCCCGCGAGAACTGGCGAGACAACCCAACTGGCAACAATAGTACCGACCTTGCCCCAGTTAACCGCATCCACCGAAATACCTACCGCGGCAAAACCTACCAGTGCGCCTACAATAGAGTGGGTAGTGGAAACCGGCCAGCCTTTCATACTGGCGATTAATAGCCAGGTACCCGCCGCCAGGAGTGCGGCCATCATCCCGTAGACCAGTAACTCCGGTGAGTTATTGATCAAGGCCGGGTCAAGGATGCCCTTGCGAATGGTGGACGTTACCTCACCACCGGCGAGGTAAGCTCCCGCAAACTCAAAGACCATAGCGATTAAAATCGCCTGCTTGATAGTCAGGGCTTTTGACCCTACCGAGGTACCCATAGCATTGGCAACATCATTGGCTCCAACACCCCAGGCCATAAAAAAGCCAAAAAGGCAGGCCATTATTAAAAGTATGTGGCCGTGCTCAGCAATAATAGACATAGTTCTTTTCCGAAAAATTATTAGTTATTAGTGTGGTTATTAACTGGCAAGCAAGCGCTCTAAGCGAGAGCCTACTTTTTGTGCGCGGTCGGCTAATTCGCCAACCCAGTCGATGATTTTGTAGAGAAACATAACGTCGACAGGGGGCAGGTCTTTTTCCAGCTTAAACAGCATGGCGCGGACTTTAACCTGAAGCTTGTCGTTTTTATGTTCAAGACGGTCCAGCTCTTTAATCAGCTCTTCAACCACCTTGACTTCACGGCCACGAAATCCGGTTTCTAACAACTCATCCATTTCTTGAATCGCTTTGAGAGCCTGGGCTGATGTGGCAACGGCTTCGTGCACATAGTCGACCATAATAGGGGCTATTTTTTCAGGGATCACCATCTTGCGGCCCAGCATAATGCCGGCAATATCCTTGGCGCAGTTGGCGATTTTGTCTTGCATGGCCACCAGGTCGAGCAAGTCAGAACGAGGCACCGGCATAAACAGGCTTTTGGGCATATTCAGGCGCACCTGCTTTTTCAGCTTGTCGGCATCGCCTTCCAGCTTAGAAATCTGCTTTTGCAGATCTTTGGCTTTATCCCAATCACTTGCGATCACAGCTTCAAAATAGTCGCTAAGCTTTGACGCACAGCTATGGGCAGTTGCCATATGCTCTTGAATAGGCCGAATAGGGGATTGGCCAAATAGATTCCCGAAGGGATTGCCAGCCATAAGTGAGCTCCTTGAATAGGTATTGTTATTTGTATCCGAGCTATATTTCAGGCCGGCTAATAGGCACAGCCGCCCAGTTTACAGGTTCAGAAAGCCGTAATTGTACTCGAAGATCAGGCTATTGTTTCAGAAAAATGACATTTTTATTACATTATTTGTCGTGGCGGAAAAAGTACATCACCATGCTCTGGTCAAAGCTGTGATTAATATCACCGCCACCGCTGGCGGCCCTGCCATACTGGGCCATACTTAAAGGCTAAGACAGAAGATTAGCGGCTTATCGAAGGAGTTAGATTTACATGGCGGGTTCAACAGACAATGCAGCTTTTGGGGCCAAACAGGCGGAGCGAGCCTTGGATTTACGGGGCCTGATGGATGATTTGCTGCGGGACCAGCGCATCGGTCACAAAGACCATGTGCAGGTGCTCAATAGTAGCCGCAGCCAGCAAGATGCCCTCAGGCACCCCCTTAGCTATATAGCTGACCAGAAACTACCGGATGCCGCTCGCCCGGGTGCCGTCCTCAATATAGATGCACTATTGGCCTGGCTGTCCCTGTCCTGCGAGCAGCCGGTCTATAACCTGGACCCGCTAAAAATCAACGTACCCGCCATTACCGAAGTAATGTCCTTCGAGTTTGCCCAGCGCCATAAAATCCTGGCGGTGGATGTCTCCGCCGAAGAAGTCACCATCGCCAGTTGCGAGCCTTACCTGAATGGTTGGCAGTCCAACCTGGAGCATGTACTGCGCCGGCCGATTAAACGTGTGCTGATCGACCCCGCTGACCTGAAACGTTATACGGTAGAATTTTATTCGCTATCAAAGTCCGTGCGCGGTGCTTCGGGCAAAGCCGCCGGTAAAACTTTTGCTGGCGTCACCAACTTCGAGCAGTTATTAGAACTGGGGGATATGAAAGACCCCGATGCCAATGACCAGCATATCGTTAATATTGTTGACTGGATTTTACAATACGCCTTTGACCAACGTGCCAGTGATATTCATATCGAACCGCGCCGTGAAGTCGGCAATGTACGATTCCGAATTGATGGAGTGTTATATAACGTCAGTGAATTTCCGCTACAGGTGGCGATGGCCATTACCAGCCGCTTAAAAATTCTTGGTCGGTTAAATGTGGCAGAAAAACGCAAACCCCAGGACGGCCGTTTAAAAACCGTCACCCCGCAAGGCAATGAAGTGGAACTACGGTTATCCACTTTGCCCACCGCCTTCGGTGAAAAACTGGTGATGCGGATATTTGATCCCGATGTGATGCTGCGAAGTTTTGAACAGTTGGGTTTAGCCAACGAAGATTATGCCCGCTGGCATGGCATGATAAAAAACCCCCACGGTATTGTTTTGGTAACCGGGCCAACCGGTTCCGGAAAAACCACCACTTTATATTCCAGCTTAAAACAGCTAGCCACTTCAGAAGTCAATGTCTGCACCATCGAAGACCCTATCGAAATGATGGAAGACAGTTTTAACCAGATGCAAGTGCAACATAATATTGATTTGGATTTTGCCAGCGGCGTGCGTGCATTAATGCGGCAAGATCCGGATATTATTATGATCGGTGAGATCCGGGATTTGGAAACCGCTGAGATGGCTATTCAAGCCGCACTGACAGGCCACCTGGTTTTATCCACCCTGCACACCAACGATGCCCCGAGCGCACTGACCCGATTACTGGAATTAGGTGTGCCGCCTTATTTATTAAAAGCCACCGTGTTGGGAGCAATGGCCCAGCGTTTAGTCAGAACCTTATGCCCACATTGCAAACAACCCGATACAGTGTCGGAAGCGGATTGGACCTCGTTAACAAAACCCTGGAAAGTGCCAAAGCCAGCAACGATTTATCAACCCAAGGGCTGTTTGGAATGCCGTAACACTGGCTACTTGGGGCGCCAGGGTATTTATGAAATATTATTATTATCCGATGAAGTGCAAGAGCATGTGGATGAGCGGGTGGATATCGAAAAAATTCGTCAACAATCGATGAAGGAAGGTATGAAAACCCTATGCTTATCCGGCGCACAAAAAGTGGCCGCAGGCGATACCACGATTGCAGAAGTATTAAGAGTGGCGCCGCCAAGAAAATAAAGACCCAGTTTACGTCGAGAAAAACCATGAAGGTATTGTCGCCTGCCGATTTTCCGGCATTATTGTCGGAGCAAATCAACCAAAACAGGCAGCAATTTACTAGCACCAACCCCGATTATCTTGCGTGGTTTGAACAGTGTGTAGCGGATAAAAAATTTTCAGAGCAGTTAGATAGAGTATGGTGCGGTAGCCAGTATGCCTTTGATCTTTGTTGCCGCAAGCCGCTACTATTTCGTGAGTTGGTTGATAGCAATAACTTAAAAACCACCTATACCAAAGCATCCATTCAGAATAACCTTTCTCATCGGCTTGTCCATACTAACAACCCTAAAGAGCTAGACAGCCAATTACGCCTTAACCGCAACCAGGAAATGCTGCGCATTATTTGGCGTGACATCAACCGTCTGGCCGACCTTGAAGAAACAACCCGGGATATTTCTCTGCTGGCTGAAGCCAGCATTCAACAGGCATTGGATTTCCATCATAACAATCTTGTCAAATTATATGGCCGCCCCATGGCCATCATTAATAGTATTTCCACAGAACAAAAAATGATGGTTATCGGTATGGGCAAACTGGGTGCCCGGGAATTAAATCTCTCTTCTGATATCGATTTAATGTTTTGTTACCCCCGTCGCGGAGAAACCGATCACAAGAAAAACCCCCAGGACAATGGTGAGTTTTTTACCCGTGTTGCAAGAAAGCTGATTCAATCTATTGACCAGATGACGGTTGATGGTTTTGTGTTCCGTGTCGATATGCGGCTGCGGCCCTATGGTGAAAGTGGTGCACTGGTATTAAGTTTAGGCGCCATGGAAGAGTACTATCAGGATCAAGGCCGTGACTGGGAACGCTATGCGATGATCAAGGCCAGGGTGATTGCCGGTGAGGCGAAGACTGCCGGGCAATTAATGAATGTACTACGGCCCTTTACCTACCGCCGTTATGTAGATTTCTCAGCCTTTGAATCATTGCGCTCCATGAAAAAAATGATACAGCAGGAAGTAAAGCGCCGGCGTTTAGACAATGACGTAAAGCTGGGCCCCGGCGGTATTCGGGACATTGAATTTATTGCCCAGTGTTTTCAACTAATACGTGGTGGCCGAGAGCTGGAGCTACAAGAACGTCGTGTACAAACAGTGTTAACGGTCCTGGCGGAACAAAACACGATGCCGGTAAAAGCCGTAGAAGAATTACAGGCCGCCTATCTCTTTCTGCGAAATACCGAACACGGCATTCAAGCTTTTAACGATCAACAAACACAAACGCTGCCAATAGATCATTTACCCCAGGCCGCTCTGGCCATGGTATTAGGCTTTCGACAATGGCCAGATTTTATTGCGGCATTAACGAAACACAGAAACAATGTCAGCAAACACTTCCAGCAAATTATTGCCGATGACAAGGAAGCCGTCGCCATGGATAAACCCTCAAACTGGGATACGGTTTGGTTAGCCGATAGCGACAACGACAACGATCAAGTCCTGGCCTATCTAGCCGAAGCGGGACATGAAGATGGCCAGGCAGTACTCACCCAATTGCAACGTTTACAAAAAGATCGCACAGTACAGCGAATGCAAGCGGTTAGCCGCGAGCGTCTCGATCAATTTATTCCCCTGTTACTTCAGGCCGTGGCTAATACTGCAAGCCCCTCCGCGACACTATTGCGCATTGTTCCCCTGGTCGAATCCGTATTGCGGCGTTCGGCCTATCTAGTACTGCTAGTAGAAAACCCAAACGCATTAAAGCAGTTGGTTATTCTTTGCTCGGCCAGCCCCTGGATTGCAGAAAAACTCGCCACCCAACCGGTACTGTTAGATGAGCTATTAGATACTCGAACTCTCTACCAGGTTCCGGAAAAAGACAAGCTGCGCGCAGAGTTGCAACAACACCTGCTGCGCGTAGCCTGGGATGACCTGGAAGCGCATATGGATGGCCTGCGTTATTTTAAACAGGCCCATCAACTACACATTTCCGCCGCGGAAGTCATCGGCAAATTACCCTTAATGAAAGTCAGTGACTATCTGACCATGATCGCCGAAGTTGTACTTGAACATGTGCTGGAGCTGGCCTGGAGTAACCTGGTGGCCAAACATGGCCGCCCCCAAAAATCCAAGGGGGTGGCCTGCGATAAAGACTTTATTATTGTCGGCTACGGCAAGCTGGGGGGCATCGAGCTGGGCCACGGCTCTGATTTAGACCTGGTCTTTATCCATAATGCGGCCTCGGGCCTGTCCACCGACGGCGACCGCCCCATTGATAACGGGATGTTTTTTACCCGTCTAGGCCAGCGCATGATCCATATTATGACCGCCCAGACCCCCTCCGGCATGCTCTATGAGGTGGATATGCGGCTGCGGCCCTCCGGCACATCGGGTCTATTGGTTACTTCCTTAAGCGCCTTTGAAACCTATCAAAAGCAAGATGCCTGGACCTGGGAGCACCAGGCTTTGGTGCGATCGCGGGTGGTGGCCGGAGATAAACAGCTCTCCCAGACCTTTGAAGCCTTAAGAGTTGAACTGCTGTGCCAGCACCGTGATGAGGACCAATTAAAGAAGCAAGTTGGCGCCATGCGGGAAAAGATGCGCGATCATTTGCTGCCAAAGGGGCTGGAACAGGCCGATCCGCCAATTTTTCACCTCAAACATGGCACTGGAGCTATCGTCGACATCGAATTTATGGTGCAATACGCGGTTCTGGCTTGGTCACACCAACACCCCGCATTAGCAGTATATACGGACAACATCCGAATACTGGAGGCCCTACAACAACAGGGGCTATTTTCCATCGCTGAGGCGGAGGCCCTAACGGAAGCTTACAAGGCATACCGCGCCCACGCACACCGCTTGAGTTTGCAGCAGCAACCCAGCGAAGTGCCCCTGGCGGATTTTGCCCGGCACCGCCAGGCGGTGGTGACCTTATGGTTGCAGGTGATAGGCTGCAGGCGATAGGCTGATGCTTGATAGCTTAAGTAAACAGAATATATAGAAGCAATAAAAACGATTTGACGTTGTAAGGAGTTTGTTATGTCCATGGCTGACCGCGATGGTGTTATCTGGTTTGATGGTGAAATGGTGCCCTGGCGCGATGCCAAAGTCCATGTGCTGACCCACACCCTCCACTATGGTTTGGGCGTGTTTGAAGGCGTGCGCGCTTATCACACGCAGAATAACGGCACCTGTATTTTCAAGTTACAGGAGCATACCGACCGCCTGTTTCGCAGTGCCCATATTTTGAATATGACCATGCCCTTCGACAAAGAAACCATTAATGAAGCGCAAAGAGCGGTAGTACGCGAAAATAATTTAGAGGAAGGCTATCTTCGTCCCATGTGCTTTTATGGGTCAGAAGGTATGGGCTTGCGTGCCGATAACTTAAAATCCCATGTCATTGTTGCTGCCTGGGAGTGGCCTTCTTATATGTCGCCAGAGGCTAAAGAGCAGGGCATTAAAGTGCGCACCTCTTCCTATACTCGCCATCACGTCAATATCTCCATGTGTAAAGCCAAAGCCAATGGCCACTACATCAACTCGATGTTGGCACTAAAAGAAGCTCTGGACAGTGGCTGTGAAGAAGCGCTGCTATTAGATAATGAAGGCTATGTTGCCGAAGGCAGTGGCGAGAATATCTTTATTGTTCGCAACGGCATTATTTTTACGCCGGAGTTAACCAGCTGTTTAGATGGCATAACCCGCAATACCATTTTTTCTTTTGCTGAAGAGTTGGGTTACGAGGTCAGGGAAAAGCGTATTACCCGCGATGAAGTCTATGTGGCCGATGAAGCATTTTTCACCGGCACCGCAGCAGAAGTATTGCCGATCCGTGAATTGGATGGCCGTTTGATTGGTGAAGGTGGTCGCGGCCCGATTACTGAACAGATGCAGACCATGTACTTCGATGCGGTTAAAGGTCGTCGTGAGCAAAATATGGATTGGCTGGCTCCGGTTTAAGCCCCTATGACATCCAGCCCCAAAAAAATCCTTATCGTTGGCCCGTCCTGGGTTGGCGATATGGTAATGGCGCAATCTTTATTTATTGCCTTGAAACAGCAACACCCAGATAGTTCTATTGATGTCCTGGCTCCAGCATGGAGCTTAGCCATTCTTGAGCGCATGCCAGAAGTGCGCAAGGGAATAGCGATGCCGGTAGGCCATGGCAAACTCAATTTAAGTGTGCGTTTTGAGTTAGCCACAAGCCTGCAAGCCGAGCAATACGATCAAGCCATTCTATTACCCAACTCGTTAAAATCAGCACTAGTCCCCTGGCTTGCAAAAATTCCAGAGCGTACCGGTTGGCGGGGTGAAATGCGTTATGGTTTGTTAAACGATATTCGCTTACTAAAAAAATCTGACTACCCATTGATGGTGCAACGTTTTGTGGCCCTGGCCCATAAACCCTTTACACCGTTGCCCGATGAGTTACCAAGACCGTCCTTAGTGGTCGATTCATCCCGTGTTGCCGGGTTACTGCAACGCTACGGTTTTAACCAGCAACCCTTTATTGCCTTATGTCCGGGAGCAGAGTTTGGCCCCGCAAAACGCTGGCCAGAAAATCATTATGCTGCCGTCGCGCAATCCTTTATTGATCGCGGTTGGCAGGTTGCTCTGTTTGGTTCTGCCAACGATGTGGGCGTGACCGAATCCATTATTGCGTTGCTACCTGAAGAGCAGAAAAACGCCTGCATTAATTTAGCAGGAGAAACCGAATTAGCCGAGGCCGTTGATATACTATCCGCCGCTTCCGCCGTGGTCAGTAATGACTCCGGCCTTATGCATGTTGCCGCCGCTTTAGCCCGGCCAATGGTAG
>JAAELM010000335.1 GCA_024226635.1 Oceanicoccus sp.
GGAATAGATATTGCTCAGGCCATCTTCAATCAGTTTGCTACCGGCTTCCATAGAGCGCTTACCACTGCGGCAGATAAGCAGGATCGGGACGCACTCGCCATCGACTTCACAGGATACCCCCCCGAGCATGAGCTTACGAATGTGCGCGGTGAAATCCGGGTCAATGGTCCAGTCCGGCTCATCTATCCAGGCAATGTTTACTGCATGCGCGGGATGGCCGACAAATAAAAACTCCATGCCGGAACGTATATCGATCAACAGGGCGCGCGGTTCGCTGCTTAGCAGCTCAAACGCGGCTTTGGGTTTTATCTCCCGGGGCTGTGATGCTTTAGTCATAAGCTCAATATTGTTGTCTATAAACTCTAATTATATGCACATTTGCAGGGCGGGAAAAGCTGGAATTTAACTGATTTGCCTGTTTTCGAAAATATTCGTATTTAGTGCAGAATTAAGGCTCGCCTCAAACAACGCCCTAATAACAACCTTTTGTGGCATCCTCTAGCCAAGGAATGATTGGGAGAGACTTTTAGGAAGCCTTAGTCGTTTAGTAGCAGCATGATGGGCGCCAAAATCACGCCTGATGAACCTGGTGAACCTGATGAACATGCCTGACTAGGTGATACCACACCTTGCCCCACGTAAGGCGCCAGATAAGGGCCGCTCAGGCTTTGCACATAGTTTCCCTGTGGGCTATAGTGGCAGACGATTAACTGGGACGGCTTTGAGCTGAAGTTTGTCACACCATTCGGGCAAGACTGGATAGCACACCCAACTTGCGTAGTTGTTTGCCACACCATTTGCGTATAGTGGCCAATTTTGGAGCGACAGGTTGAACCACTCGAGCCATCGTTACAGCCTACAGTACTCGCCCCATTGGGGTAACTTACAAATCGTGCTTCGTAAGCCCAGTCATTAATCGCGTTTTCAAGCGTCCAACTGGTCGCAATCGTCGTGCCAACAAATAGATTTTCACCAACACCAGACCAGCCACTATGTGCAAAGTTGCAACCACTCGCCCAACTTGCCGCCGAGTTTCTGAGGGTCGACGTATTTGACATTAAAGGCAGGCGAGCGGCTGGCCTGTTCTGCAGTGAAAACTCATAGCACTGATCGAGTTTAGGGCCCAAATTGTTCATGGTTCTCCCATAGCTCAATGCATCACGCACTATATTGTGCAGGCTGGCCTCATCACTGGCTGCCTGTGCTCCCTGAAAGATCACACTGGATAATAATAATGAGGTGATAGTCCATCTTGCAATAATATTCATATCGAGTTGTTACACATAAAATATTGGTAATTCGAGCGGATTCTGACAAAACACAGCTCAAATTACAAATCCGACTCCTTTTATCAGGATAAACGGTCACAAAAAAGCCCCGGCGGGAAATTCCCGACCGGGGCTTTACAGTACCGCAGGTAAAACGTGGCTTA
>JAAELM010000336.1 GCA_024226635.1 Oceanicoccus sp.
ATTTGAACAAGAGTTTAAGGTTGATGATGCTGAGATAACGTATAACCCAAACGGCGCAACATCTTATTGGATTACCTTTTCATGCTTTAATGACGTAGCTGTTGGATATGTACCGCCTGGGACTAATGTTTACGGTACAAGGTCGCTTACTTCTGTTACATCTTCAAGAACAGGTAGCGGGGCTGTTGAGTTTTCGCACCCTTGGGGTGCTGATGATATACGAAGTATGCAAACAGAAATGTCACCGAATGAATTTAGTATGTACTTTCTTTGTCAAGATAAAGAGCCTCAAAAGCTTAGTTATGACATAGACACCGATACTTGGGCATTTAGTGCGGTAGCCTTTAACGGCAAGCCAACATCATGGATAGCAGGCAATTACCCCACAACGCTAACATTTTTTCAAGGTCGCAGTTGGTGGGCTGGCGTACAATCAGAGCCACAAACCTTTTGGGGTAGCAAATCTAACGATGAATCAACTGTCGAGAATGAGCTAGAAGATTTGACCACAGGCACAGAAGCCAATGACGGGCTTGAGTTTTCGCTGTCAAAAGCGGGGCGTATTCGTTGGATGGAAGGCGGGGGCAATCTCGTTATCGGCACAAACGCCGGTGAGTTTTTAATTAACGGCTCGCAAGGATTAATAACGCCTGATGATATTTTTGTTGCTCAACAAAGTGCTGAGGGCGGCGAAGGGGTAAACAGTATACAAGTTGGTAGTATGATAATGTTTATTTCGGGTGATGGGCGCAAGCTATTAGCTATACGTTATCAAGAAGACCAAAACCAATGGCGAGCAAATGAGATTAGCTTTACCGCTGAGAATCTAACGCTTAACAAAAAGATTATTAGTATCGCTTATGCGCGTAATCCTGAAAGCATTATATGGTGTTTACTTGATGACGGTACATTGATTGGCTGTACCTATGACCCATACACTGAAACTATGGGCTGGCATAAGCATTCTATTGCTAATGTGTTAGGTATTAGTGTTAGTGAAAAATCAGGGTTTAGTATTTTATCGTTAACAGTACAACGCCTTATAGAAGGTCAACCAGTTACTTACGTTGAAGAGCTAGG
>JAAELM010000337.1 GCA_024226635.1 Oceanicoccus sp.
TGCAAGGCATGCACATGATTCTAAGTGAAATGGTTGTTAACTTTACAGGCTTCGCGCCATTGGGAACGGTACTTGTTGCAATGCTTGGCATTGGGATTGCCGAGAGCAGTGGTCTGATTGGTACAGCGCTACGCTTGCTGGTAATTTCCGCACCTAGAAATTTACTAACTTTTGTGATTGTATTTGCCGGGATTTTATCGAACACAGCCAGTGAGGTTGGTTATGTTCTGCTTGTACCGCTGGGTGCAATAATATTTCTGGCGATGGGACGGCACCCGATTGCAGGTATGGCGGCTGCATTCGCCGGGGTTTCCGGTGGTTATAGCGCCAATTTACTGCTCGGTACAATCGATCCGTTACTTGCAGGTCTGTCACAGGAGGCAGCTCATATTATTGATCCGGCATACCTGGTTAATCCTGCAGCAAATTTCTACTTTATGTTTGTCTCTACATTTTTTATAGCGGCGGTTGGAACCTGGGTTACTGAAAAAATTGTTGTTCCACGTCTCGGTGATTATACCGGAGATGAGCAACCTGAAGAAATACGCAAACTTACTTATGATGAGAAAAAAGGATTGGTTTATGCAACAATCGCTTTGGCTCTGTTTGGACTGTTTTTAGCTTTAGGCACAATTCCCGAGGGTGGTTATTTACGCAATCCTGAAACAGGGGGCATTTTACACTCGCCGTTTATGGATGGTATTGTAGCCTTTATTTTTCTTATTGCAGCAATTTGCGGGATTGCCTATGGCGTTGGCGCCAAATCTTATAAAAATGATACCGAGGTGATGAACGGTATGGGCAAGGCCATGGAAACACTGGGCATTTATATTGTGCTTGTTTTCTTTGCGGCGCAATTTGTGGCCTATTTTAAATGGACAAA
>JAAELM010000338.1 GCA_024226635.1 Oceanicoccus sp.
CAAATAATTACCAACTGCATGCATTAGGTGGGTCTTACCTAAACCTACTCCTCCATATATAAATAGTGGGTTGTATGCGACACCAGGATTGTTGGCCACTTGTATTGAAGCGGCTTTTGCAAGTTGATTGCACTTTCCCTCTACAAAAGTGTCGAATGTAAAATCTTTTTGTAAACCGATTGTCAGACCCTTCTTTACCGCCACTTTTAATTCCTTTACTGTGTTTTCCTTGGTCTTGTTTTCTGTATTACTTTCCCTGCTACCGACTTTAATCTGTACCTCAAAATTCATCTCTCCAGAAATCCTTCCTGCAATTTCCTTTATTCGTCCCCAGTAATGTTCTTTAATCCAGTCGTTTACGAATTTATTAGGTGCTAGCAAAAACAGGCTTCCTTCGCTATCTATAGCCTGAAGGGGTCTTACCCAAGTATTAAATTGTGTAGTGGATAGTTCTTGCTCAAGTTCCTTAAGGCATTTCTCCCACATTTCACCTTTCACTCTTCTATACC
The DNA here is from genome assembly GCA_024226635.1 of Oceanicoccus sp. GTDB lineage: Bacteria > Pseudomonadota > Gammaproteobacteria > Pseudomonadales > Dasaniaceae > Oceanicoccus. The sequence continues at coordinate 510 of JAAELM010000338.1, forward strand.
CCTTCTTGACTAGTTATTTCCCCAGTCTATACCCGTTATTTTTACTTATCCACAGTCTTATTTTCCAATAGCATCCAAGCATACCAAGTGCAACGGCTATATCCAGCGCTACCACCTGTTGGGTTACAAGAAACCCTTCGGCTACGTACAGCGCTACTTCATAGAGGCCGGTCTCCACCGATTGGGTTGTGTTTTTCTCAGCGGTCCAGCCAAGGCGCTTACGGCCCGTGACCACTGGATCGGATGGTCTGACCGGCAACGCTTGAAGAACCTGCCCTGGGTCCGCGTGGCGAACCTGGCCAGCCATGTACTCGGGCAACTGGCCCGGCGGGTGGCCGATGATTGTGAGGAGTGCTGGGGTTATCGTCCCGTACTCCTGGAAACCTTCGTCGACCCCGTCCATTTCCATGGCGGCTGTTACCGCGCCGCCGGTTGGGAGCTATTGGGCCGCACCACCGGCGCGGGGATGGTGCGCCCGGGCAAGCAATACAAAACCACCCCCAAACTGATCTTCGCCAAACCCTTACAGAGAAACTTTCGCCGCCTGTTGTGTTCC
>JAAELM010000339.1 GCA_024226635.1 Oceanicoccus sp.
TAAACCAAACCGACGACAGCACCCTGATTTTAAATATGACCCTGAGCCTGCCCACCGGCTCTATTGATGAAAAAGATGTCACTGGTATGAGCATGGGCAATGAAGTTCAGCTGCCATATTCCATGCAACTGGGTTCTGGTACTTACGATATCAAGCCGGGCCTAACCTATACCGTTAGCCAGCCCACTTACTCCTGGGGTGCGCAAACTATTGCCACTTTGCGTTTGGATGAAAACGACAACGGCTACACCTTGGGTGATCGCATTATGGCGACGGCCTGGTATGCTCGTCCTTTTGCCGACACCTTTAGCTGGTCAGTTCGTGGTGTCTACGAATACTGGGATGATATCGATGGCGAAGATGAAAAACTGAATCCGATGATGAAAACTATGGTGCCAACCGCCGACCCGGATTTACGCGGTGGCCAGCGTTTTGATCTTGCAGCGGGTGTTAACTGGATTCTGCCTGGAACCAAAACCAATCGTTTAGCCCTGGAATTAATTAAGCCGGTTTACCAGGATTTAAATGGCCCACAAATGGAAATGGATTATTCGGTTGTTCTGGGATGGCAGTTAAGCCTGTAAGGAATCAAACGGAGGCGGTATTTTTAGCCAGCGCTTTAACTACCGCCGCAACATTTGCTTTTAAATGGTCGGGATTAATTGTCCCGACAATCGCACTGCTAACACCGGCATGCGAAAAAATAAAATCCATACTGGCCTGTATCGGATCTTCCCCTTCCAAACAAATATGCCCACTGGCAAAGGCTTTTTTGATTAATAAGCCCTTGTTATTTTTCTCGCAGTAATCAATCACTGGTTTTTCATCTTTATAATCAAGATTAAAGGTAGCCATAACAGCATCCGTTTTTTCCGCTGCTCGTAGCCCGCCATCCACCGTTTTAGTTGATACACCATAAGCTCGAATTAAACCTTCCTGTTTACAGCGCTGTAACTCATCTAATACTTCCTGCTGCTCAATCACATTTAAATCATTGCCATCAGAATGAACAAGTACCATATCAATAAAATCGGTATGCAGCCGTTTTAAACTGCGCTCAATACTAAAACGCGTATGTTTGGCACTAAAATCAAAAGAAGATTCGCCATGATTAAATTCTTCACCGACCTTTGAGCAAATTACCCAATCCTGCCGCTGGCCTTTTAATAAAGGTCCCAGGCGCTGTTCGCTAATACCATAAGCAGGAGCGGTATCAATCAGGTTAACCCCAAGATCACGGGCAAGGTCAATTAACTGACTGGCGGCTTTATCATCAGGAATAGTAAAACCGTTAGGGTATTTAACACCTTGGTCACGCCCAAGTTTTACCGTACCTAAACCAATAGGGCTAACGTTAATACCGGTATCGCCAAAGGGGCGTGTGATTAATGACCCGCTCATTTAAAAAGGGTTTCCCAACAGGGGGTACCAATAACCGGTGTTTTAAAATGGCCAAGCGTTACAGGAATAGCGTTGTTACTGGGTGAAATATTTTGCCGCTTTAATAAATCACAAACTTCATCCGACATATTGGGCGCCAGCGTTAACTTGGTGGGCCAGCTAACAATCACATTGCCAGACTCTTTAGCGGTTTCAGCAAAGGCTTTGTCGGGTTTAATCAAGCCTTTTTGTTTCGGCTCTGCACGGTCAACGTACAGCACTGTCCATTCACTTTTACTAAAGTCCAGCCACGGAAATAAATCTTTAAGCTCGGCTTTGGCATTTTCAATTAATACTTCATCGCTGAGTGCAGTTCCCTCCGTCGCCAGATCACCGCCCAGATACCAAACGTTCTTGCCGTCTTCAGTTGCATGGCTGGAAATAGTTAAGCGCGGCGATGGGTTACTGCCCATACAGTGGGCATAAAGAGCATGGGGGTAGTGATGTTTGACTAACACCTGCTTTAAGGGGCGACGTTGCATGGCTGGTTTTTTAATCGACAGCATCGCGCAAAGTTGCTCATTGCCTTCACCGGCGGTAAATACAAATTGATTGGCTGTGAGAGTAACCGAATGTTCACCATCACTGGCTACCAGCGTATCCACCGAACCATCCGCCTTTTGGGTAAATTTACTGCGTTGCCAGTCAATAGAAAAAATACGGCCACGGCAATTATCCGCCAGCGCATTCACCACCGAGGGCACATCCAGTACTAAATCCACCAACTTATATAAGCTGCCGGTAAAGGCCTTATCCTGAAAAACGGCGGGGCGGTCTGCCTTGCTAACATTATCCACCCGCCCACGGGTCACCTTGCTGGCAAAAAAGGAAGTCACCCTGGAAGTGATAGACTGGGTAGACCACATATAAAAATGTTCACTAAGCACTTTAGCTTGCTGCAAATCCACATCACCTTCACCCTCAAGGCAGCGACGCCAGTGGTCAGGCATATCGGCAATGGCTTCTGAGGCTCCAGTCAGGGCGCCCCCTAACGCATATTTAATACCGCCATGGATCATGCCCTGGGACGCAATAGTTTGCGCGCCCCCCAAGTCACCCTGTTCAAATAAAATGGCGTTATAGCCGTCATTGCATAAGCGGTTAAGCAGCCATAAGCCCGCTATGCCGCCGCCAATAATGGCAATATCTACAGTTGCTGTGTTGGAAGTCATTAAGTCTTTAGTTAGAAGCATTAGGGGCTGTAAGTATATCCTGTTTCAGCAGGGCTGGTCACTGCCCAGTTAAATCGCTATGCTTCACGGCATTATTTATAAACCCCATTTATTAATCTTATTTATAAGCCCCAGGTTTCTATGGCTCGTTACCTCTACAGTGTGTTTTTTTACCTGATCACGCCCCTGATCCTGCTACGCTTAGCCTACCGTGCCAGTAAGGCGCCGGCTTATGGCCAGCGTATAGCCGAGCGCTTTGGTTTTTTTATCGCCCCCAAGCTTAACAATACCATCTGGGTACACTCTGTCTCGGTGGGAGAAACCATTGCTGCCGCTCCCCTTATTAAACGTCTGCAACAGCAATACCCCGATGCCGCGATCGTGGTGACCACCATGACCCCCACAGGCTCTGATCGAGTAAAGGCCTTATTGGGTGATTCGGTTTTTCATGTGTATGCACCCTATGATTTACCCGGTGCTATCCAGCGGTTTTTAACCCGCGTACAACCCAAACTGTTAGTAATTATGGAAACGGAACTTTGGCCCAATACCATTCACTATTGTCGCCAGTCTTCCATCCCAGTGGTATTGGCCAATGCGCGCTTGTCTGAAAAATCAGCGGCGGGGTATCAGCGTTTAAGTTGGTTAACGGGGCCGATGTTAAATAACTTAAGCAAAGTGGTAGCCCAGAATAAGGCAGACGCGGATAGGTTTTTGGCCCTGGGTTTAGCAGAAAATAAAGTCGAAGTTAGCGGCAGTATTAAATTTGATGTGGTGATTGATAAGGCGTTAATAGCAAAGGCAGAACCGCTTAAACAACAGTGGAGCAATCACGGCCAGCGTTTAATTATTATGGCTGCCAGCACCCATCAAGGCGAGGATGAAATTATTCTTGATGCGTTTAAGCAGGTGATAGAAAAGATATCTGATACTTTATTAATTATTGTGCCTCGGCATCCCGAACGCTTTGACCAAGTGGTTAATCTTTGTGAGCAAAGGTTTTCTGTTGCACGCCGTTCAAACAACGATACCGTCAGTGCAGCAACAAATGTATTAGTAGGCGACACCATGGGTGAGTTGTTATTACTCTGTGGTTGCGCCGATATGGTGTTTGTCGGCGGCAGCCTGATTAATTCCGGTGGCCATAATATGTTAGAGCCTGCGGCCTGGTCGCTACCTATCATCACTGGTGAGAGTGATTTTAATTTTGCCGAAGCTAGCCGTTTATTACAGCAGCGTTCTGCTTTATTGATGGTTAGTGATGCTAATCTTTTGGCAGAAAAATTGTTACTGCTCGGGCAGTCTGAATCACTACGAAACGAGATGGGCGCTAATGCTAAAGCGGTGGTAGAAGAAAACCGCGGGGCATTGGATAGATTGATATTAGAGATAGAAAAGAACCGTCATTCCCGCGAAGGCGGGAATCCAGCGCTTTAGATTTCCGCTTCAGCGGAAATAAAAGTATAAGCATGCAGCCTGGGTTCCCGCCTTCGCGGGAATGACGGGGCAGTTATTCGCTTAAATACTTTTGGTACTGGCTAACTGTAGATGCGCCTGGCTCAACCATCCACTTATTAATATCGTAAACATCCTGTGGTGTTAATGTCCCCGCTGCACGTTTCAGTTTTAACATATTGATGACATAGTTATAACGCGAGTTAGAATAATCGCGTATAGACGCAAATAAAGAACGCTGGGCTTGCAGTACATCAACAATATTACGCGTGCCCACTTCGTAGCCCGCTTCGGTGGCATCTAGTGCACTGCTGGTAGAGACAATCGCCTGTTGGCGTGCTTTTACTCGCTGCACATCGGTCACTACAGTGATATGTGATGCACGGGCATTGCGAATAACACTGCGCTGGGTTTCGATTTTATTTTGTAGGGCGACATTGTATTTCTCATAAGCCTGACGACGCTGGGCGCTAACGCCACCACCGGAATAAAGTGGAACGGATAATCTAACGCTCCAGGCGTAACCATCAGACTTTGTTTCAAAATTTCTTACCGTATCATCGATGTTATTAATGCTGTCACCGTCTTCTTCAAAGTCAGTGTAAGTGATATTGCCCGTTAGTTTAGGAGCATGGCCCATCTTTTTAGAGGAGGCATTTTTTTTGGCAGCTTCCATGCCAAACAAAGAAGCTTTTAAAGCATTGTTATTTTTTAAGGAAAACTGTACCCATTCATCGCGGGATTTGGGGTCGGGGTCAACCACCGGGTAATCTTTATTTAACAGCCATAAGTTTTCATGGCTCTGGCCGGTTAGTACAGTCAGGGATTCGTATGAAGTGCCCAAATTACCTTCATCCGTTAAGCGCGCAACCACCGTTGAATCATAAACTGCACGAGCTTCATGCACATCGGTAATAGCGATTAAACCAACATCAAAACGTTGCTGAATTTGTTCTAATTGGCGTTTAGTCGCTCTTTCTTCAGCTCTTGAAGCTTCAAGATTGTCGAGCGCCCGCAGAACATCAAAGTAGGCTTCTGCAACACGGACGATGACATCCTGTTGATCATAGGCTAATTGGGCTGCAGCCTGTTTAGTAATCTCTTTACCTTGCTGAAATTTGAACCATGCGGATAAATCAAATAAAGTTTGATTAAGGCTTAGGTTTAATGTGGTGCGGCCTGATTCAGTATCATCGTCTCTATCCAGACCTGCGAAGGTCGAACCACTGCTCACATCGGTCGTGTCACTCTCACGATATTCTCCCGACGCATTAATCTGTGGTAGCAAACTGGAAAATGCCTGCTCTTGCGTTTCAATATTAGCCCGGTAGGTCGCTTCAGCGCCTTTGAGTTTTGGATCGTTTTGCAGGGCTTGCTCGTATATATCTGCTAACGTATCAGCATAGGTGAGCGTACTGCCTGTATATAATGCAATAGCCAATGACAGAGGGTGTATCAAACGTTTCATTGATTAATCCTTAGATGAAGTGGCGCTTTCTATTCTAGGCTCAGTTAGTGAGCTCAATTTTGCGCTAAGTGTAGCAAACTGCTTCACAAAGCCCTACTTTACAGGGTGAATAAGCGCTACATTTTAATTAAGTTGGCCAATGTTGTTTAGTTAAGGCCGCGGCAGTACAAAACTGCTAGACTTTGTTTTGATGACTTGAATGTTAATGGTGGATTGTAATCCACCCTACAGTAGGCCGGATTATAATCCTGCATCGTATATGCTAAAAAAGAAATACACCGTTGATTTGGCAGGGCAAATGGCAGAGTGCGAGGCAAATTATGCCCGCATAATGCAGCTGCTGCCAGATATGGCCACCATGGACCAACGCCTGTTTGGTGTTGAGCTAAGCGGTGGCCAGCCCGCGCAAATCCGTATTGATGTTACCGAGCGCTGCAAATACACCACGATGGTGGACATCAGCCAATTGCCTTCAGCCCAGGGTAAAAAGCCCTGGACTACCGCCCCCAGCTTTTCCCTGCGTGTCTACCACGATGCCCAAATGGCTGAAGTAGTTTCCTATGATGCCCATCGCGCCCTTCATGCCAGCTACGAATATCCCAATGAAAAGATGTTCCAGCAGGACGAAAAAATTCAACTCAACCTATTTCTCGGTGAATGGCTGAGTCACTGTCTAAAATATGGACATGCATTGGATGATAGCGGGTTGTGCTTCCAGTCCTTGTGAGTTTTCGGCCATTAAACTAGTGACATCATTGGATTATGCCCCCGGAGTGGGAATAGTTACTGGATTTTATTGTGCTTCAGTCGTTAAATAGGGAAATATCAATAGCTTGCCTCAGGTTAGTTATTGTCAAAGCGACTTCAACGACGAAACAGTGATCAGAGGCACACCTTGCGGATCGAGCGTAACAACACAGAACGGCCTATAGAGTTGGTCCAAATCACCGATTCCCACCTTGGCGGCCAGCCGGGTGAGGAGTTATTGGGTATGGATACCGATCAAAGCCTGGCCCATGTGATTGATTTGATTGAAGCCGAGCGCCCATCTGCTGAGTTATTGCTAGCCACCGGGGATATTTCCAACGGTGGTTCACCCGCTTCCTATCTCCGCTTCCAGCAACTGACCGGTCATCTGGCCCCCCATATCTTATGGCTGCCGGGCAATCACGATGCCTTGCCCGCCATGCAGCAAACCTTTGCCGGTGATCCAGCCCTGGGCCGGAATATCGAGGTGGGTAACTGGCAGATCATTATGCTGAATTCCGCCACGCCCGGTGAGGTAGGCGGCAACTTCAGCGCTGGGGAATTAGAGTTTTTACAACACTGCCTTGAAACCACCGAGGCCGAACACGTACTGCTGTGTATGCATCACCATCCCATCCCCATTGGCTGCGATTGGTTAGATGGCCAGCAGGTGCGCAATGCGGATGCTTTTTTTGCGCTGGTTGATCAGTTCTCATCTGTGCGCGGGATTCTCTGGGGGCATATCCACCAAGAGCTTGACCAACAGCGTAATAGTGTTAGCTTGATGGCCACCCCTTCAAGCTGTATCCAGTTTGCGGCCAACAGCCCCGACTTTAAACTGGCGCGGCTTAACCCGGGCTACCGCTGGCTGTCTCTGCATGCCGATGGTGCTATTGATACCGGCATTTCCCGCGTCACCGGCGTTGAGTTTGATATCGATTACGAGCATTCCAGCGGTTATTAACTACTTCTATCTGGTGGAATATATTCCACCCTGCGGGTATGCTTCGCGCTTTAATATAAAGGCGCTTAACCTGCATGCAATCGCTGTTAATCTATATCCACGGTTTTCTCAGTTCACCGCAGTCCATTAAGGCACAAGAGACACAGCAGTATATCAATAGCGCACAACTTCCCGTTGAGCAGATTACGCCGGGTCTTTCTAACTACCCCATGCAGGCGTACCAGCAATTGCAGGAGCTGGTGCAGGCCAACAGCGGCAGGCAAATCGCCCTGATTGGCAGCTCACTGGGTGGTTTTATGGCCACGGCTCTGGCGGAAGAATTTGGCCTTAAAGCCATACTGGTTAACCCCGCTGTCAAACCCTATGAATTAATCAGCGGTGTGCTTGGTGAAAATACCAACCCCTATACCGGCGAGACATTTATTCTGGACGAAAGTCATATAAAAGAACTGCATCAATTAGAGGTGCAGCCCATCACCCGTCCCGAGCGGCTAAAAGTTTTATTGCAAACTGGCGATGAAACTCTCGATTACCGCAAAGCAGTTAGTTACTATCACGGTTGCCCGCAAGCAGTAGAAGAGGGGGGTGACCATCGCTTCCAGGGTTTTGAAAATCATTTACCTGAAGCGTTTAAGTTTTTAGAATTAGTCGAATAACAAAAACTGCTTGTCATCCCCGCGAAGGCGGGGACCCAGAGTTACTTAATAAAGAGCCTAAGAATACTGAATGTCTGATTATAATGCTGAATCCATCGAGGTCTTAACCGGCCTTGACCCAGTGCGCAAACGTCCCGGTATGTACACTGAAACCACTCGCCCCAACCACCTGGCCCAAGAGGTTATCGATAACAGTGTCGATGAGGCGCTGGCGGGCCACGCCCGGCAAATTGATGTGGTTATCCATAAAGATGGCTCACTAAGCTGTACCGACGACGGCCGTGGTATGCCCGTTGATATGCACCCCGA
>JAAELM010000340.1 GCA_024226635.1 Oceanicoccus sp.
ATAGACATAATGACTCCCCACGAGGTGCTAGCCTCCAAATTCGTGGGTTAGCAAAGCCAGAGCCATAATTAGTTTGTTAAATAACTAAATAGCGGAGGCTAGCATGTACAAACATAACATACTTTTCATTGGCTTAGATACCCATAAAGTATCTACTGAAGTCGCACACATCGAAGACCAACGTGGTGCTAAACCCGTTCACCATGGAAAAATTAAAACGACCAAGGCAGCTATCACTAAGCTAGCTAGGCAATATCAATCCAAATACCCACAAGCGACATTGCATTTTGTCTATGAAGCAGGTCCTTGTGGCTATTGGATTTATCGTTTATTAACCAGCCTAGGACACTGCTGCTACGTGGTAGCCCCTTCACTTATTCCTAAAAAGCCCGGTGATAAAGTCAAAACAGACAAGCGCGACGCACTTAAATTAGCGAAACTACTCAAAGATGAAGAGCTAACACCTATTTATGTACCTGAGTGTGAAGACGAAGCAATACGCGATTTATCAAGGGCACGAGAAACAGCAATGAAAGACTTAAAAGATGCTAAATATCAGCTTAAAGCCTTATTCTTACGAAATAACATCACCTGCAAGGTGAATGACAATTGGTCCAATCAACATTTACGTTGGCTTACTGAGTTAGTATTACCACATCCTAGCCAACAAATTGTTTTGCAAGAAATGATACAAACCATTACTGAGCGCCTTGCTCGAGAAAAGCGACTAGCTAATGAGTTATTTCATCAAGTCAAAAACTGGCGCTTTTACCCTGTTGTGAAAGCCTTGCAAGCTTTACGCGGGATTAAGCTACTTATTGCCACTGGCGTGATTGCTGAGTTGGGTGATTTAAGGCGATTTGACCACCCAAGAAAACTGATGTCTTATTTAGGGCTGGTCTCAAAAGAACACAGCAGTGGTGATAACAGGCGATTAGGTAGTATTACAAAGTGTGGCAATGGTCGAGCTAGACGTTTACTTGTACAAGGGGCACACACTTACAAACACAAAGCCAATATATCAACAGAGCTGCAAAAGCGTCAGGAATGCTTGCCCAAAGAAATTATCGATATTGCTTGGCAGGCTCAGCTTAGGTTGTGCCGACGATACAACCGACTGTTGAGCAGAGGAAAACATCGTAATGTTGTCGTGATAGCCATTGCCAGAGAGATGGCCGCTTACCTGTGGGCTATTGCCCGTGAAGTTGTTATTACACCAGTTGATACACGATTAAGAATATCGAGAGTACCTGCATGATAAAAAGTTTCGAGTTAGCGCATTGGGTCAAGCATCGGCTGTGGCATAACCACCGAGGGCGTTAGGCTGGCAACGGTATTTATTATCGTTGAACCACGAGCATAGACTGAAATTAGGTGCCACGACGGAACAAGTAAGGTAGGCGCTGTTAGCCAATAGGTTAATAATCCACGAATATCAGCATGATAACCGACGAAATTACTTGCTTCATTCTATGCGTTAACTCACTCAACTTGATATGAAAAAATTATGGCTCGAAAAAAAGCAAAAAATTCTATGGTTTAACTTTACGTGGGGAGTCATACCAACGCTACAATAAGCGGCTAAGTAATGGTTGGCTATAATGTGAAGCGCAGCGGAACCGAGCCAAC
>JAAELM010000341.1 GCA_024226635.1 Oceanicoccus sp.
AACTGGTATTTTATTAACTTTGGAGTGTTAAAAAATGAAAATATTTAAACAAGATACAGAACAGGTCAGAGGCGGGCGACAGTCCGGTTTCACCTTAATCGAACTGATGGTCGTGGTAGCGATCATCGGTATCCTGGCCGCCACGGCTTTGCCAGCCTATCAGAATTATGCCGCCCGAGCGGAGGCTTCTGAAGGTCCGAAAGCAACCGCAGGTTTACAGGTAGATATTGGTGTGTTCGCAGCGGAAAATGGGGGCCTGGGCACAAGTAATTCAATCAACTCCGCCGCAAATACCCTTGGTGGTAAATATTTCGCTCCCGGCAATGTTAGCGTAAATGCTAATGGAGTGATCAGCGTTCAGTTTAGCGGTGGTGTCCATGCCGGAAATACAATGACAATAAGCCCAGCCGCAAGCGCTAGTGATAACTCGCAAATCGCTTCCTGGACCTGTGCTGGTTTGGCTGTGGAACATCTGCCGTCTGGGTGTTCAAACTGATGCACAGTTGCGGATAACAGGCAACATTTAAGCGAAACTGAACGCTTCTCTCCAGCCCCGTCCATGCGCCGGGGCTGGTTTTTTTTGGGATTTCGTATGCCTGGTCGAGCAAGCCCCTGGCAACAGGCCGAGCCGCCCACCTGCCAGGTCGCCCCGAACGATATTTACCGAAGGGTGTAAACAGTTCCCACCATGCAGATTAGTAAAAGAAAACAGGGGCCTGGCCTGGCCTGGCTGTCGGCTGTTTTGGCCATTCTTATTATGGCTACCCTGGCCCTCCAGCTGTCTGTTCCGGCCCGCTCAACCGATCTATGGTGGCATATGGCCCTGGGCCGGCATATCCTGGATTCAGGCTCCCTGATAATTGATCACGCCCAGTTCAGCTGGACCCCGGCCACCTCTTATCATGTCTACAACAGCTGGCTGACAGATATTATCCTCTACCGGGTTAATGAATGGCTCGGTACAGGTGGACTGATAGCCTTACGTTTTCTGGTCTACTTTGGTATTGTCATGCTTGCCTGGCGTCATGCTGCGAGGCTGGGCATCGCGGGCAACCCGCTTAGCTGGCTGATTATACTCATTAGCCTGACAGTAATCTGGGTCGCGAACGAGATTAAACCAGAGCTGTTTAGCCTCGGCTTTATGAGCATCGTGGTCTGGCTGTATTACCACATGCGAACACAGGGTAACCAGGCATGGCGATTGCCCTATCTCTACCCCTTTTTGCTGGTGCTCTGGATAAATATGCACGGGGCCTTTTTTATTGCTTCTTTGTTCTTTGCCTGCGTCGTAGCAGGTGAACTACTCAATGCCAGGTTTAGCCCCGATCAGGCCATGCCGAAAAAGCTCAGAAAACATTTTTTAATCGCACTCGGCCTGTGCATTCCTGCTCTTCTGCTCAACCCGTTTACTTATGAGTTGCCGCTGGAGATAATGGGCACCTTGCTTAAAAATGAGGTTGCCGGGTACAGTCGCATAAGCGCATACCTGCCCACTTTCATTTTTAATTTCCCGCCCCATTATATGCTGGATTACCTGATCGCAGCCATGGTGCTGTTTGTGTTCCTGCTCTGGCAGAAGCTCAAGCTGCGGCAGACAGACTGGGTCGTCATATTGTCATTTGTCGCATATTGTATCCTGTTTATTCAGATGGGCCGAACCACTGCTTACCTTGCGCCGGTATTTTTGTTTGCGGCCCTTGATTTATTGGCGGAGAAAGAGCGATCCTGGGCCTGGCCGGTCTCACTCTCCGGCCAAATCCTGCT
>JAAELM010000342.1 GCA_024226635.1 Oceanicoccus sp.
AGGGGGAACAAAAAAAAAGCAGAGAAAGTTGTTCTTGTGAGCGCCTCAATCTCCGCCATGACAACTATATCAATAGCACTTGCTTCTCAATTTAAAAACCTAACTCCACTATTCCAGAGTATTGCAATTATCCTTAGCGCTTCCCTGACAATTTTGGTTGCGTGGGATGGGTTCTATAATCATAAACGCCTTTGGCTCTTGCAAGCTGAAACGGTGAATCGACTTAAGGAGATAAACACTGACATAAGACACTTAGAAGCCACTGGTAGCATAAAACAATCAACTATAGATCAGCTTTATATACGTTACAAAGAAGCATTTGGAGATTTCAATAATCAGTGGAAAGAGTTGCGTATAGATGATGGTTCTCAAACAAATAATAAAAAGGCCTAACCACATAATCAAGCGGACGGGAAATACAGGTGTTGTGCACTGAATAATTTGGTGATACTCGCAGATAGCAGCGCCGCCGCTTATCACTACCGTTAATTTCACCTATAACTTGCAACCATACAAACGGTTTTGAAACACTATTGGGTATTCTGTTTCAAATTCCCGATCCTATGTCGGATTTAACCTGTGTTACAGAATGCGGTATTTTGTAACAGATTACCCAGATGTTACAGAACAGGATATTTTGTATCAATTTTGACACTCATATCTGTTATTTTCTCCATTATCGCCATGTATTTTACAGTGGCGCATCATTTCTGATTTTATATAATACCCTGATTGTGAACGTCCTATAAGGACACGTTATGTTGTATTTTCTTTAAAAAATACAGGTTTATGTGGATATTATTGTCAACCACCCAAGAAAATCAGTGGTCAAGATTAACGATTGTGAAAAAGTCGATAAGTTTTTTTGGATTTACAGAAATTATTCAAAAATTTGTTATATGATGATAGCCAAAGGACTCATTGGCGGGCTGTTTCAACTCGCCTTGTTCGGCGCTTTTCTCTTGGTGCCTGCAGGTTTGGTTCCTGGAGGCACGTGCTACTGGCCGCGTGCTCTTCTGTTTCTTGGTGTGTACGGTTTCATCCTAGAGGCCACCATAGTCGTGCTTGCGGTAGTGGTGCCAGCCAGCCTTGAGGCCCGGTTCAAAGCACCGTTCTCCAAGAAGCAGCCGGTGGCGGACCGGATCGTCACGGCATTCCTGATTCTATCGATCCTCGCTTGGTTCTCGTCTATTCCAATCGAAGTCTTTTACTTGAAACTGCTGCCAACGCCGCAATTCGCAGTGTCAGTGTGCGGGGGTGTACTTTCCCTCGTCGGCTTCGCGATCATCAGCGCCACCATCTACCAGAACGCGTTTGCCATACCGATAGTCGAAGACCAGATCGAACGTGGCCAGGTGTTGATTGACACCGGGCCGTACGCATACCTGCGCCACCCCATGTACTTTGGGGTGCTGCCCTTCTTAGCGGGTATCGCACTGTGGCTGGAGAGCTACGCGAGCCTGATCGCGACGTCGGTCATACTCGTTATCCTGATCGCACGGATCGTCGTGGAAGAGAAGGTCTTGCGAAAGACGCTGCCGGGCTACACTGAGTACATGGAGAAGGTGCGGTACCGGCTTGTGCCATTCGTCTGGTAGTGCTATGCGAGCTTGCTGTTTCAAATTACCCTATGTTACAGAATATGGTATTGAACGAAACCGCTTACGCGGCAGTAATTAGACGTTCAGCAAATTGAAACGTTCTTTGGCAATAGTAATCCTCTGACAAGAAGTTGGACAAAGTATAATTCCCATATTATCATTC
>JAAELM010000343.1 GCA_024226635.1 Oceanicoccus sp.
ACATATTGGCCGATGTAAGCGGAAACTCGGTTAAGGGTGCGCCGCCGTTAACGACTGCATTGTGAATATGGAGGGGGGCCCCGGGTATCCCATAGCGGTCATGTTTCACAGGAAATATACTGGAATCATATTCAAAACCGGCTTCAAGCAAGGTCTCTAAGGCCCAAATGGATTGTGGCGTAATGGAATAACTGGCCGCCCGATATCCCTTGATGCGCTCACCTGTAATATCTTCAAGCAGCTTTTTGGAGGCAAAGGTCTCTTCTTTAAAAACCGCCGGACTTTGAGAATAAATTAGCTGATGACTCATGCCATGACTTGCTACTTCGTGGCCTTGCGCATCAATAGCCCGCACTAACTCCGGATAACGTTGGGCAACCCAGCCCAATACGAAAAATGTAGCTTTAACCTGCTTTTCAGCAAATAAATCTAATAGAGCATGGGTTGATGACTCTACTCTAGACGGCCACTGGTCCCAGTCATTAGTGTCGATATTTTTTGCAAACGCCGCTACGTGGAAGTAATCCTCTACATCGACTGTTAATGCATGCTGCACGGGTTAATCCTTAACTAGTATTTAGCTAAATAGTATAGTCATAAATAAGAAAATTCTGTTAAAGTTAGCCGTAATTTCACCAATTAAAAAGTGTGATGCCGAATCTTAGAACTGCCTACCTAATCGCCAGCGGATTGGCCTTTGCTTTAAGCGCCTATCTTTTTTACCCTTCCGCCGCCACCCTTGATGCCCGCTGGGATACTAACCACGAGGCTTATTCCCATGGCTATTATATATTGCTCGCCACCATTCTATTGGTGATACGCCAGTGGCGCCACTTTAAGCTATCAGACTTCTCGCCTTACCCTCCAGCCCTCCTAGCCTTAATCTGTGGCTGCCTGGCATGGTTAGTTGCCCATATTGGTAATATCAGAATAGGTGAGCAGTTAATGCTGCCCTTTATTGCTTTGTGCCTCGTGTATTTATTGGCGGGTAAATTTATCGGACAGCGCCTGACTTTTCCTATTTTAATTCTCTATACCGTTATACCGGTATGGGACGTATTAAACCCTCCGTTGCAACATATAACCACCATGGTTAGCTCATCGGCACTAAATCTCTTTGGTGTTGCGGTTTATATCCAGGGCAATCATATCAGCATACCTGCCGGTAATTTTGTAGTAGCCTCGGGATGCAGTGGGCTCAATTATCTTCTGATGTGTGTTTTTCTTTCCCTGATTTATGGTCATTTATACCTGCATAATTTAAAGCGCCAGCTGTTAATGCTAGCCGCAGGTATATTGACGGGCGTTATCTGCAACTGGGTAAGGGTCACTAGTATTATTGCTATTGGCCAAATCACTGAAATGCAAAGTTCAGTGATTAACGATCATGAAAATCTGGGGCTGGTTGTTTTTGGTATTTTCACGATTCCCTTGATGCTTTTTGGTCGCTATTTGGAAATAAAAAAGGATGTTAAAACACCGGACGCTCGTCATCTTGCGCCCCAAAGCCCCCGTTGGTTGGCTTGGCCTATACTCGCTGTATG
>JAAELM010000344.1 GCA_024226635.1 Oceanicoccus sp.
CCAATGGGTATGTTGGTAGAGCAAGCTGGTGGTTCGGCTTATACCGACACTGGCCCTATTTTGGATGTGCAGCCGGAGCAAATTCACCAGCGCGTGCCGGTTATTCTAGGTGCTGCGAATGAGGTGGCTGCTTGTCTGGGTTACCATGCTAAATAGCCATGTTGACCAGCTGTTAGACCACTAAAGCCCATTTGTCAGACAATAAAAAACCCCAATGGCTGGGCCATCAGGGTTTTGAAAAGACCTACTGAGTAAAAGTTACTTAGCCGCTTTAGCCGCTTGGCGCTCTTTTTCTTCAGCGATAACTTTGTCTGCAACTGAGTTGGGACAGGCAGTGTAATGTGCAAATTCCATTGAGAACTGACCGCGACCAGATGTCATGGTGCGTAGTGAGCCAATGTAACCGAACATTTCTGATAGCGGTACGTCAGCTTTGACGCGAACACCAGAACCTGCAGCTTCTTGACCAGCAATCATGCCGCGACGACGGTTCAAATCACCAATAACATCACCTACGTGATCTTCTGGAGTGAATATGTCGACTTTCATAATCGGTTCAAGAAGTTGAGCGCCTGCTTTTGGAATTGACTGGCGGAAAGCACCGCGAGCGGCCAATTCAAAGGCAACTGCCGAGGAGTCAACGGCGTGGAAGCCACCGTCATAAAGCTCGATTTCAACGTCGAGTACTGGGAAGCCGGCAAGAACACCGTTCTCCATCATACCTTGGAAGCCCTTCTCAATCGCTGGGAAGAATTCTTTAGGTACATTACCGCCAGTAACCGTCGATGAAAAGCTAAAGCCGGAGCCTTGCTCGCCTGGCTTAATACGGTAATCAATTTTACCGAACTGACCAGAACCACCCGATTGCTTCTTGTGGGTGTAGGAGTCATCGACTTCTTGTGTGATGGTTTCGCGGTAAGCCACTTGCGGCTCGCCCACGTCAAGTTCTACACCGTAAGTACGGTTGAGGATATCCACCTTAATATCCAGGTGAAGCTCGCCCATGCCGCGAAGAATGGTTTGACCGCTTTCTTCATCAGTATGAACAAGGAAGGTAGGATCTTCAGCAACCATTTTACCAATGGCGATACCCATTTTATCTGCACCGCCTTTGTCTTTAGGTGATACAGCGATAGAGATTACTGGCTCTGGGAATACCATGGCTTCAAGAGTACATTCATGTTTCGGATCACATAAGGTGTGACCAGTTTGAACGTTTTTCATACCTACGATAGCGATGATGTCGCCCGCTTGAGCAGAGCTTAGCTCTTTACGCTCATCGGCTTCCATTTCACACATACGGCCAATACGTTCTGTTTTACCCGTAAACGAGTTCAGGATTGTATCGCCTTTATTCAACACGCCTGAGTAGATGCGGATAAAGGTCAGGGCGCCATAGCGGTCATCCATGATCTTAAAGGCAAGGGCACGGAAAGGCTCATCAGCGCTAACGGTTGCAACTTCCCCTGTATCTTCACCCACTTCATCGGTTAGCGGCTGAGGAATAACTTCGTCAGGCGCTGGTAGATAATCAACAACAGCATCAAGAATTAACTGAATGCCTTTGTTTTTAAATGCCGAACCACAGTAAGTAGGGAAAAAGGTTAGCTCGCGTGTACCTTTGCGGATACAGGCTTTAATTTGTTCTATAGAAGGGGCTTCGCCTTCCATGTAGGCCATCATAATATCGTCATCTACTTCGACAGCTGTTTCAATTAGCTGGTCGTAGTACATGTCTACATCGTCAACCATGTCCGCTGGAACGTCTTCTATGCGGAAGTTTTCAGGAAGACCTGAGTCGTCCCAGATGTGGGCTTTTTTGGTAAGAATGTCGACAACGCCAACGAAGTCATCTTCTCTACCAATAGGTAGTGTCATAACAAGGGGCTTGGCACCCAGTACGTTTTCGACCTGGTCAACAACCTTTAAGAAGTCTGCACCCATGCGGTCCAGTTTGTTGACGAAGATGATACGAGATACGCCCGACTCATCAGCATAGCGCCAGTTTGTTTCAGATTGAGGCTCAACACCACCAGACCCACAAAATACACCGATGCCGCCATCTAATACTTTTAGTGAGCGGTATACTTCAACGGTGAAATCAACGTGCCCCGGGGTATCGATGATGTTCATCCGATGATTATCCCAGAAGGTGGTGATCGCAGCTGATTGGATGGTTATACCACGCTCAGCTTCCTGTTCCATAAAGTCAGTTGTAGATTCGCCATCGTGAACTTCACCGGTTTTGTGGATCTTACCGGTCAATTTCAGGATACGTTCTGTAGTAGTAGTCTTACCCGCATCAACGTGGGCGAAGATACCAATGTTTCTGTATAGAGCTAAATCAGTCATGAGGTTTACTCGGTTTAACAAGGGTGAAAAAACGCGCGCAAGTATACAGGAAATCTCAAGCAAAATTGAACAAAAAAATAGCAATATTGTTGATGTTTGGGCTTTAGGCTTCAATATTTCCATTAAAGGGGTGATTATAGTGGGAATATTTAAAACATCGATGGCATCTAGCGCCGACTGAACCCCCGCCAGCACAGGCTCTACCATGATTTTAAGCCCTATCTCCCGTCATTCCCGCCCCCGACAAATTCGCTCGAGGGCAGGCTTCGGCGGAAATGACTATCGTCATTCCCGCGAAGGCGGGAATCCAGCACTGTAAATTTCCGCTCAAGCGGAAATAGCAGCATGCAGTCTGGGTTCCCGCCTTCGCGGGAACGACGTTGTGAGTAGTGGGGGTGGTTGGTATGGTGAGATTTAGTAAAAAAGTGACTATTTTTTGTCAAATGGGCTAAAAATATTGACTCTGCCGATAGGGTGTTTATGATGCGCGCCCAAGGCATGTATTGTTACTGCCACAGGTGGCTCAACTAGCGGTCTAGCGCTAGATTAAGACCCCACTTATTATTGATGAAAATTGAGGACTAGCGCAGTGGCTAAAGAAAAATTTGAACGCACCAAACCACACGTCAACGTTGGTACTATCGGACACGTTGACCATGGTAAAACAACATTAACAGCGGCTCTGACTCGCGTAGCTTCCGAAGTATTCGGTGGTGATGCGGTAGATTTCGCTAACATCGATAACGCTCCTGAAGAGCGCGAGCGTGGTATCACCATCGCGACTTCACACGTTGAATACGATACGCCAGACCGTCACTACGCCCACGTAGATTGCCCGGGTCACGCGGATTACGTTAAAAACATGATTACTGGTGCTGCCCAGATGGACGGCGCTATCTTAGTATGTGGCGCGACTGACGGCCCAATGCCCCAGACTCGTGAGCACATCCTGCTTTCTCGTCAGGTAGGTGTACCTTACGTTGTCGTATTCCTGAACAAAGCTGACTTGCTAGCTGAAGATTGTGGCGGTGCTGGTTCAGAAGAATACAACGAAATGCTTGAGTTGGTAGAAATGGAGCTTCGTGAGCTTCTGGATACTTACGAATTCCCAGGCGACGACACGCCCATCATCCCGGGTTCTGCGTTAATGGCTCTTGAAGGCAAAGACGACAACGAATTGGGTACAACTGCGGTTAAGAAGCTGCTTGAGACTCTGGATTCATACATCCCTGAGCCAGAGCGTGCCATCGATGGCGACTTCATCATGCCTATCGAAGACGTATTCTCAATCTCTGGTCGTGGTACGGTTGTTACTGGTCGTGTTGAGCGCGGTATCATCAACACGGGTGACGATGTTGAGATCGTTGGTATTCGTGAAACTCAGACTACTACCTGTACGGGTGTTGAGATGTTCCGTAAGCTGCTTGACGAAGGTCGTGCGGGTGAGAACATTGGTGCACTATTACGTGGTACCAAGCGTGAAGAAGTAGAGCGCGGTCAGGTATTGTGTAAGCCGGGTTCAATCAAGCCACACACTAAGTTCGAAGCAGAAGTGTACGTGTTGGGTAAAGATGAAGGTGGTCGTCACACGCCATTCTTTAAAGGTTACCGTCCACAGTTTTACTTCCGTACGACTGACATCACCGGTGCTTGTGAATTACCAGAAGGTACAGAAATGGTAATGCTAGGTGACAATGTTCAGATGACCGTTACCCTGATCAACCCCATCGCGATGGACGAAGGTTTACGCTTCGCAATCCGTGAAGGTGGTCGTACTGTTGGTGCGGGTGTTGTTGCTAAGATCATCGAATAATCGATTCTTAGCGCGATACCAAAAAAGGCTGCCTTCGGGTGGCCTTTTTTATACCCGTAATTCTCTCCCCCATCCCGTCATTCCCGCGAAGGCGGGAATCCAGACTCCCGCTCCGCGGGAGAAACAGTAGGCTGGGCGAGTAGATAGTACCGGAGTGATCTGAGGTGGCCAGAGGGTTTTGCGACACGCTGTAAACCATCCCTGGGCGCTCGACAAAATGCATCCCTGCATTTTGACGGTCTCAAAACCCTCTGCCCACCTCAGGTCTTGTGTCACTTTATGATTTCTTTCAGGGTTTGCGATTAATGATGCCAGATTTATTTGAGTTATATGTAAGGCAATTTATGTCTGCTTTGATGCTGTGAAACCAAAAGGGCAGCCCTAGGGCGGTCTTTTTTGAGGCTGGCTTATGGTTGTGGGCAGGTATTGTTCCGGACGAGTCTTTTTTGAGCTGCCCTGGTCGGTTTTTATATCGAGTGGTTTTTATTTAAGCTGTTGATTATGTTGGATTTTATTCCTCTCTATTGCGTGTTTTGGTACTACTACCATTCCCCCATAAATAAGATAGAAATAGTGTTGACAGTCCCTGTTTCGATCTTTAGAATGCGCCTTCCTTTTTTCGGGTAGCCCCAGCCAATGTTGGTGAGCCCCTGTTAAAACACGATTGGAGTTTGATCAGTGCAAAATCAGCGAATCAGAATTCGTTTAAAAGCTTTTGATCATCGCCTAATCGACGTGTCTACAGAAGAAATCGTAGAAACAGCAAAGCGTACGGGTGCGCAGGTTCGTGGTCCAATTCCACTACCTACACGCAAAGAACGTTTTACTATCTTGGTTTCACCGCACGTGAATAAGGATGCTCGTGATCAATACGAGATCCGCACTCACAAGCGTTTGTTAGATATCGTAGAGCCAACGGAAAAGACGGTTGATGCGTTGATGAAGTTGGACTTGGCGGCTGGTGTAGAAGTTCAGATTAGTTTGGGTTAAGCCTTTAAGGTTTTAATCTACTAAGCGAATAAATATATTTTTTTAAAGTTAGACCCGCTCGGGGGTCACCCCTGAGTCGTGTAACGTTCTCTAAATATTTTAGAGTTCGGCCATAGAGGGTTAAGCCCCGTACACTGTGAGGTTGTAAGATGACAATTGGTTTAGTCGGCCGTAAAAGCGGCATGACCCGCGTCTTTACCGACGACGGCATATCTATCCCGGTAACGGTGGTTGAGGTTAGTCCCAACCGTGTTACTGGTGTCAAAACAAGCGAGAGCGATGGCTACTCTGCTATCCAGGTTACTACTGGTGGTGCAAAAGCTTCTCGCGTATCTAAGACTGACGCTGGTTTGTTTGCGAAAGCAGGCGTAGAAGCTGGACGTGGTCTCTGGGAATTCCGTTTAGAAGATGGTGATGAAGCTCCTGAAGTAGGTGCCGAGTTAACTGTTACTACATTTGAAGTGGGTCAGAAAGTTGATGTGACCGGCCAATCAAAGGGTAAGGGTTTTCAGGGTGGTATCAAGCGTTGGAATTTCCAAATGCAAGATGCTACTCACGGTAACTCTATCTCTCACCGTTCCAATGGTTCTATTGGTCAGTGTCAGACTCCTGGTCGCGTTTTCAAAGGTAAGAAAATGTCGGGCCATATGGGTGCTGAGAAAGTGACCATTCAGACTCTTGAAGTGGTTCGTGTTGATGAAGCGCGTAACCTGATTTTAATCAAGGGTGCTGTTCCAGGTGCTCCAGGTGGTGACGTTATTGTTAGTCCCGCTGTTAAAGTGAAGGGAGCATAATCATGGAATTAGCGACTTTTACTGTAGGCAAGAAAAAAGCAACCGGTGCTGTTGAAGTATCTGAAGCGACTTTCGCCAAAGAATTTAATGAAGATCTGGTTCACCAGGTCGTTACTGCTTATTTAGCAGGTGCTCGTCAGGGTACTCGTGCTCAGAAAAACCGCGCTGCGGTATCTGGCGGTGGTAAAAAGCCTTGGCGTCAAAAAGGTACTGGCCGTGCTCGTGCTGGTACTATCCGTTCGCCAATCTGGCGTTCTGGTGGTGTGACTTTTGCGGCTCAGCCTCAAGATCACTCACAGAAAGTAAACAAAAAAATGTATCGCGCAGCTCTGCGTTCAATCCTTTCTGAATTGTCTCGTCAAGAGCGTTTGGTTGTGGTTGATGAGCTCGAGATCAAAAAGCCTAAAACCAAGTCGCTGGTTAAAGTGATCGACGGTTTTGGTGTGGAAAGCGCCTTATTGATTTCAGAAGAAGTGTCTGAAAACTTGTACTTGGCATCACGCAACTTGCATAAAGTGAATGTTGTTGATGTTGAAGGTGTTGATCCAGTAAGTCTAATTGATGCAGATAAAGTGATTATCACTGTTTCTGCACTGAAGAAGTTTGAGGAGTTATTGGGATGAATGCAGAAAGACTGTATACGGTTCTAAAAGGCCCTCATATTTCTGAGAAAGCAGCGATGGGCGAAGACCAGGTGGTTTTCCGTGTTGCGGTTGACGCAACCAAGCTTGAAGTTAAGCACGCTGTAGAGAAATTATTCAAAGTGACTGTCGAAAATGTTCAAACTGTGAATGTTAAAGGCAAAGTTAAGCGCAACAAGTTTGGTCTAGCGGCTAAGCCTAGTTGGAAAAAAGCTTATGTTCGTTTAGCTCAAGGTCAAGACATTGACTTTGCGTTGATCGATTAATTGGCGTCACTAAAGGTATAGGTAGAGAGAAAGTCAGATGGCAATTGTAAAAGCAAAACCGACATCTCCAGGGCGCCGTCATGTAGTTCGCGTTGTACACGCTGACTTACATAAAGGTGCTCCTTATGCGCCCTTGCTAGAAAAGAAAAGCAAGAGTGGCGGTCGTAACAACAATGGTCGTATCACTACCCGTCATATCGGTGGTGGTCACAAGCAGCACTATCGCTTAATCGACTTTAAGCGTAATAAAGATGGTATCCCGGCGACCATTGAGCGTCTGGAATATGATCCAAACCGTAGCGCTAATATCGCTTTGGTTTTGTATGCTGACGGTGAGCGTCGCTACATTATTGCGCCTAAAGGTGTTTCTGCTGGCGATCCGATCATGTCTGGTGATGCAGCACCTATCAAGCCGGGTAATACATTGCCATTGCGCAATATCCCTGTGGGTAGTGTTGTTCACTGTATCGAAATGAAGCCTGGCAAAGGTGCACAGATTGCACGTAGCGCCGGTACTTCTGCGCAGCTAGTTGCACGTGAAGGTCAGTACGTAACATTGCGTCTGCGTTCAGGTGAGATGCGTAAAATTTTGTCAGAATGTCGCGCTACTTTAGGCGAAGTATCTAACAGTGAGCACAGCTTGCGTAAGTTAGGTAAAGCTGGTGCTAAGCGCTGGCGTGGTGTTCGTCCTACCGTTCGCGGTGTGGCAATGAACCCGGTTGATCACCCGCATGGTGGTGGTGAAGGTCGTACTTCGGGCGGTCGTCATCCTGTTTCACCTTGGGGTATGCCAACTAAAGGTTATAAGACGCGTAAGAATAAGCGTACTAACAAGTTAATCGTACGCAAGCGTAACGCTCGCTAATAGCTAAACGAATTATAGAGAGGAAGGTGCTGTGCCACGTTCACTAAAAAAAGGTCCATTTATTGATCTTCACTTGATGAAGAAGGTCGAGACAGCGATCGAAAGTAATGACAAGCGTCCCATTAAAACCTGGTCGCGTCGTTCAATGATCTCTCCGGATATGGTTGGTTTGACCATTGCTGTTCACAATGGCCGTCAGCATGTCCCAGTGTTTGTGACCGAAGATATGGTTGGTCACAAATTGGGTGAATTCGCTGCAACTCGCACTTATCGCGGCCATGTCGCTGATAAGAAAGCGCGCTAAGAAGCAGTTAAGAGAAGGTATAGATGATGGAAGTTTCAGCGAAATTAACTGGTGCACAAATCTCTCCGCAAAAAGTGCGTTTGATTGCTGACCAGATCCGTGGCAAAGAAGTTGAAGAAGCTCTAGATATGCTTGAGTTCAGCAACAAAAAAGCCGCTGACATTGTTAAGAAATTATTGAACTCTGCTATTGCTAACGCAGAGCATAACGAAGGTGCAGACGTTGATGAGCTAAAAGTATCAACCATCTTTGTTGATGAAGGCAGAACATTGAAACGTCTTCGTCCACGGGCTAAAGGTCGTGCGGATCGCATCCTTAAGCGTTCTTGTCACATTACCGTTAAAGTTAGCGACAGCGAAGACTAATTAGGAGACGACCAGATGGGTCAGAAAGTACACCCAACAGGCATACGTTTAGGTATCACCAAAGAGCATACTTCAGTTTGGTATGCCGATGGCTCAGCCTATTCTGAAAACCTGATCAACGATCTAGAAGTTCGTGAATACGTTGCTAAGAAGCTCGAAAGTGCTTCTGTAAGCCGCATCGTTATTGAGCGTCCAGCACAGACAGCGCGTATCACTATTCATACCGCGCGTCCTGGTATCGTTATCGGTAAAAAAGGTGAAGACGTTGATAAGCTGCGTAAAGAGCTAAGCGTCAAAATGGGTGTGCCAGTGCACATCAATATCGAAGAGATTCGTAAGCCTGATTTGGATGCAAAATTGGTTGCGCAGAATGTTGCTGGCCAGTTAGAGCGTCGTGTTATGTTCCGTCGTGCCATGAAGCGTGTCGTACAAAACGCCATGCGTCAGGGTGCACAGGGCATCAAAGTTCAGGTTAGTGGTCGTGTTGGTGGTGCTGAGATTGCACGTACTGAATGGTATCGTGAAGGTCGTGTGCCTCTTCATACTCTTCGCGCTGATATTGATTACTCCACTTATGAAGCAGCAACTACTTACGGCATCATCGGTGTCAAAGTATGGATCTTCAAAGGTGAAGTGATTGGCGGTGTTGAAGAAGTTGAACAGAAGCCAAAAGGTAAGAAGGGTGCTGCTTAATTAACTCTCTGAGTTAGCTTTTTTAAGTTCGAGCATGCATTAAAGAATATAGATATATAAAGGGTAAGGGTTCAGCAAATGC
>JAAELM010000345.1 GCA_024226635.1 Oceanicoccus sp.
AACATTTTGAGTAGACACATCGCCCCTGCTTATTAGAGGCTCCAGCCAGTTTTGGGTGGCATCTTTGTCCAGGTTAAAAGCCTCCTGTAATTCCACTGGTGCTACGCGGCCATAGTGGGTAATAAAATCAAGGATAGCCGTTTCATTAACTTCAATATGGGGGGGAGTCATACTATCTTCTGATAGTATATTGATCACAGCCATAAAATCATCATAGGTTTGATAACCCCGCATCACTATCTCTTTGCCTGCACCGTCTTTTAACAGGTAACCTGGAAATCCACGGATCGAGTATTTACGCATAACGAATAAGGTTAGATCGTGCGAGGAACGAGCCACGATCTGAACCGTTTGTTGGACAAGCCCGTAACGGTCAAGCAGTACCGCTCTTTAAGAAAATAGCTTTTTGACTTTTTGCTGTACCCAAGGCTCATTTGGCCGATAAGCTTTGGGTGCATGCAGACCTTGTTGCCATTGCAGCAACATTTGCTCGTAGCCGGAGTATTTACAACAGATATTCATGTTTTACAGACAAGCGCCAGCCTCAGCACTAAATGCAC
>JAAELM010000346.1 GCA_024226635.1 Oceanicoccus sp.
ACTGAGCAAAATACAAGCCATTTGGTGCCAATATCAACATAGCTTTTGCTGTCGCAGGAATAATCGGATTTACGGATTTCTGTTCTTGGGTTTTTACACAGCCTGGGCAAATAAGAGCCATATTGGAAGCGCGTGATTGGCTTTTGTGACCGGCTCTTATATACTCTAAGGAGACATTTTGGTGCTTCTGCCGAACTATTGCTTATAACCCCAACTGGAAATTTAGAGCGATAAAAAACCAGCCTATCTGTTTAGTGATGGTATGGGTTAATCTGGCCAGTTCTTCACTTGTCGGGGATTTGATCCACTGAAAACGCAGGACTGATCCATATTTGTTATCTTCCACATAGATGCCATCCAAAAACAGCATGTGCAGGTGTACATTCAGGTTGAGCGCACTGCCGAAACGTTGAATCAATGTGACGGCTCCGGTATGTGCCGGGGTTTTGGTATAGCCGGCTTTCCTGGTAATATGCGTACAGATGGCTCGATAGACGATACCCAGGGCTTTGCCCATGATGGCGGGTTGGCTGGCGAACAGGAACCGAAGTTGAAACGGTACGCTCAGCACCCACTGGCGCATGGCTTGCTGCGGCAATAT
>JAAELM010000347.1 GCA_024226635.1 Oceanicoccus sp.
ATCTAAAGTCTGGTTTGCCGAGCCTGTCCCATCTGTAACCGTAATATCTGTAAGGGTTGGACTTTCTCCATTTGGCACCCGGTGGGTACCAGCATCCTGGAATGACACCGTTACTGCTCCGGATGCAGCATTTCCAAAAGCGTCTACGGCTCCGGTTACTCCCAAGCTGAATAGAACACCCGCCTCTTGAGCGGCAGGATTGGTTAGGGTGAAATTTGCTATGGCTGCAGCAGTAACGGTTATCGCTACGGTAGGTTGATTGACCAAGCCATCGGTCACTGTAAAGGTCTGAGAAGTCGTGGTTTGTAATGTAAAATCGCTGCCGGTAAATGTCTTCTGTGCTCCGCTAAATATCAAGCCCGAAGTGGGAAAGCTAGCACTGACATCGCTGCTCGACCAGGCTACCGTACCGGTGTAATTTGTCTTCTGGTTGCCAAAAGCATCAAAGGCTGTGACAACAATATCATTGGCGGGTGTCGAAAAGGCTACGCCAGCAACAACACTTGCAGGCTCCCCGCTTATCGTGAATGAAGCCAAGGCTGCTGGGGTCACACTGATAGCAGAAGTCGCTTGGCTTACACCGCCATCGGTGACGGTAAACGTTCGTGAAGCTGTGGTTTGTAATGTAAAATCGCTGCCGGTAAATGTCTTCTGTGCTCCGCTAAATATCAAGCCCGAAGTGGGAAAGC
>JAAELM010000348.1 GCA_024226635.1 Oceanicoccus sp.
CATTGAGACGGAGAGGCATGCTCTATACGTCTGACCGCTTTCTAACAATGGTTGATAGTCTGCAAGTAAGCTCGCTAAAGTGTGGCGAATATGTTCCTTCCAGGGCCTGACTAATCCATCGATATTACATCGGGCAATGGCCGGAGCGAAGGTGTCTCGGCGTTCACCTAATCTCAATACAAACTGGCCGATCCTATAGCCGGTTTCGACGTCCCCCTGACCACAAAGATAGTTGGCATAATAACTAAATATCATTGGTATTACAGGGCCCAGGCCATAGTCGACTGTCAATTTGACCCCGGCCACAAGTATCAGGAAGCTAAGTTTAGCGTTATGCTGAAAAGCAGCTCCGGCACCTTTAACTAAAATATTCTGAGCTGCTAATATCTTTGGGTCGGTCATTTCTGCATGGTCCAGCAGTTGCTCAAGCTGGATCTCCAGGGTTGGCCCGAGGCTGGCCAGGGTAGTCCGAATATCCTGCATAGCTTCATCAACATCGGATTGCCTGGGGTGAATCGGAATATTTAGATCTATCAACAGGTTTACGGCGTGCAGCGCGGTCTGCACTGCTTTAGATAACCGGCCCTGGCTCAAGTGATAATCGGTGTTGATTTCATAGATTTTAGCCTGGTCCCACTTGGTGCGAGCCTGCTTTAAAACCGTCTCGGAGAATTGCTCCATCCGTTCAAAACTGCCATGCAGATAAGCTGCTTCGGTTGCCAGGGTATAAAGGGGCAGGGTTAGCTCATATTTTGTCTGCCAGCTATTCTCCTGCAACAGAGCCAGCCCCACTTCCAAATAGGCCAGAGCCGAGCCATAGGCTGTAGCTTCTATCGCCCGCCGGCTCGCTTGAAGATTGAGGTCGATTAAGCGGTAACGGTCTGCCTCGCAGTCAACCAGAGAACGGCCCTGATTAAGATGGTTAACGATGTCAAAGATGCGTTCTTCCTGCTGCTTCAAGGGAACCCGGGCTAACAAAAGCTGCCCCATCTGCCAGTGAAGGGCTTGTCGTTTTGCCGGCTCAATCAGGGCATAGGCCGCTTGCTGTACCCGGTCGTGGGCAAATTTGTATTCCGC
>JAAELM010000349.1 GCA_024226635.1 Oceanicoccus sp.
TCCTGGCATTCAGAGGTTCGAATCCTCTCGCCCCAGCCATTTTTATAATTCTCGTACGGGAATTACTACGCAAACTCTAAATATAGAGTGCGAAGTCCCCCCGAGAGGATTTGAACCGTTAGAGGTTCGACAAAATGCAAAGCATTTTGGACGCCCGCTTTATCAGGGCGCCCCGAAGGGGTAGTTAAAGCCCTCAGGCTTTAACTATCACTAAATGCGTAGCATTTTGGACGGAGCCAGAGGCGACGGGGCGAAGCCCCAAGGGCCGAAAGGCCCGCAGTCAATCCTCCTCCCGAATGCAGCAATTTAGCAATACACAGTAAAAAAGTGTGACAAACGCTCTCCAAAGCCATGTCACCCTCAACACAACTCGCAATCAAGACAGGAAAACAACCGTGTCCAAATTGATGGTTTTTACCGGCAACGCCAACCCTGAACTCGCAGAACAGGTAGCCGCCCAACTCCACCTTCCTTTAGGTGAAGCCGACGTAGGCCAATTCAGCGACGGTGAAGTAGCTGTTGAGATACAAGAAAACGTGCGCGGTGCGGATGTATTTATCATCCAATCTACCTGCCAGCCCACCAATGACAACCTCATGGAATTGATCGTAATGATCGACGCCATGCGCCGCTCTTCAGCCGGCCGCATAACCGCCGTAGTGCCCTACTTCGGTTACGCCCGCCAGGATCGTCGCGTACGCTCATCACGGGTGCCCATTAGCGCCAAAGTAGTAGCCGATATGATGACCGGCGTTGGTGTAGACAGAGTACTAACCGTTGATCTGCACGCAGAACAGATTCAGGGCTTTTTTGATGTACCGGTTGATAACGTTTACGGCTCACCAGTTCTGTTAGACGATATCAACACACAGGAATACCCCAATATGGTGGTGGTATCCCCAGATATCGGTGGTGTTGTTCGCGCTCGCGCTGTAGCAAAACAGTTAGATGATTGTGACTTGGCAATTATCGATAAGCGTCGCCCACAGGCTAACGAAGCTCAGGTGATGCATATTATTGGTGAAGTAGAAGGCCGCACCTGTGTACTCGTCGACGATATGGTCGACACGGCTGGCACCTTATGTAAAGCCGCCGCCGCACTAAAAGAAAATGGTGCCACCAAAGTAGTTGCCTACTGTACCCACCCGGTACTGTCTGGTAAGGCACTGGATAATATCAATGGCTCGCAATTAGATGAGCTAGTTGTGACTGACACGATTCCTTTAACGGAAGCAGCCAAAGCCTGCAGTAAAATTCGCACGCTCACCATGGCAAACCTGTTAGCCGAATCAGTACGTCGAGTCAGCAACGAAGAATCTATTAGCGCACTTTTCCGTTAAGGAAAGTCGCTAGTACTAACGGAGCGATCAAACGGCCATTATTAATGTGCCAATGATCAATCCATAATCCCACCCATTACTGGTCGCAGGTAATGGGTGTTTTCGCTAACTATAGGAGACTTATTATGTCTGGCGAATTTACTTTAAATGCAGAGACCAGAACTGACTTGGGGAAAGGTGCGAGCCGCCGCCTACGTCGTCTGGAAAACCGTGTGCTTGGTATCGTTTATGGCGGTAAAAACAAGCCCGCACCCGTCACCGTGGCAATGAATGAAATCATTAAGCTTGCTGAAAACGAAGCGTTTTTCACCAGCCTGGTTGATCTTTCAATCGATGGTAAAGCACAGCAGGTTGTTGTTAAAGATATGCAACGCCACCCTGCTAAAAACACCATCATGCACGTTGATTTCTTACGCGTTAGCGCTAAGACCAAACTGACTATGCAGGTTCCTCTTCACTTTATTAATGAAGATACTTGTCACGGTGTTAAGATTGAAGGCGGTACTATTTCCCACGCACTTAATGACATCGAAGTTAGCTGTTTACCAAAAGACTTACCTGAGTATATCGAAGTTGATATGGCTGAGCTTAAAGTCGGTGAAAACATCCACCTTTCAGACCTTGCTCTACCCGAAGGTGTTGAAAGTGTTGCCTTGTCTCACGGTGCTGACCATGACTTGCTGGTATCAGCAGTTAATGTCACTAAAGGTGGCGGCGATGAAGAAGCTGCAGCAGATGAAGGTGAAGCTGAAGCTGAAGGCGAAGAAGAAAGCGGCGAAGAGTAATCTTGTTCCGCAAAGGGCATTGCTTGCGATGCCCTGCTCGCATATAAAAATGGGGACTTTGTCCCCATTTTGTTTTTTACAATATGCCATTTATTTGTACGGAATTGCTGAAGGACACTGACAGTGAGCACGATTAAACTTATCGTAGGTTTAGGTAACCCCGGCCGTGAATACGAACAGACCCGCCACAATGCCGGCGCTCTATTTGTAGAAGAGCTTGCCCGTCAGCAGAGTGCGCCCCTGAAAGAAGAAAGCAAATTCTTTGGACTGACTAGCCGCATTAACCTGGATGGCCATGATATACGCCTGGTCATTCCAACCACCTTCATGAATCGTAGCGGTCAAGCCGTCGCGTCCATGTGCAACTTTTATAAAGTTGCCATAGAAGAAGTGTTAGTCGCCCACGATGAACTGGATATTGATGTTGGCACTGCCCGCTTTAAACAGGGTGGCGGTCACGGCGGCCATAATGGTCTTAGAGATATTATTGCCAAATGCGGCAACAACAAAAATTTTCACCGCTTACGTATTGGTATTGGCCACCCAGGCTCCGCCGATAAAGTTAGCGGCTATGTTTTAAGCAAAGCACCACAGTCTGACCATCAAAAAATGCTGGATGCGATTGATGAATCAGTACGCGCCCTGCCCGATGCCATCAGTGGCGACTGGGCAAAAGCGATGAATTATTTACACACCTTTAAAGGCTAAAATGTAGGGTGGATTATAATCCACCAAAGCCTATCATCTGGAAAACCGGTGGATTGTAATCCACCCCACAAGAGACATTGTTATGGGATTTAATTGCGGAATCGTCGGCCTACCTAATGTCGGTAAATCCACGTTATTTAATGCACTGACTAAAGCCGGAATCGATGCGGAAAACTTTCCGTTTTGTACCATTGAGCCCAACTCCGGTATCGTACCCATCCCCGACCCTCGTCAGGATAAACTCGCCGAGATTGTAAAACCTGAAAAAGTGGTAGCAACCACCATGGAGTTTGTGGATATTGCAGGCCTGGTTGAAGGCGCCTCTAAAGGTGAAGGTCTTGGCAACCAGTTTCTCGCCAATATTCGCGAGACCGATGCCATTGCCCATGTAGTCCGTTGCTTTGAAAACGACAATGTTATCCACGTTGCCAACGCCATCAACCCCGCCAACGATATTGAAATCATCAACATGGAACTGGCACTGGCGGATTTGGAAAGCGTTGAGAAGCAACTGCAAAAAGTTACCCGCACCGCCAAAGGCGGCGATAAAGAATCTATCGCGCAGAAAGCCTTAATCGAGAAAATGATCCCTCACCTTTCCGAAGGCTTGCCCGTTCGCTCGCTGGAGTTAAGCGAGGCCGAGCAAGAAGTATTGCCCGGACTGCACCTGCTAACCACCAAGCCCACCATGTATATCGCCAATGTCGATGAAGATGGCTTTGAGGATAATCCCTTGCTGGATATCGTTCGTGGTATCGCCGAATCAGAGGGCGCTATCCTTGTCCCCATTTGCAATAAACTCGAAGCTGAAATTGCCGAACTGGACGATGAAGAAAAAACTGAATTCCTGGAAGACCTGGGTATGGAAGAAGCCGGCCTAAACCGGGTAATTCGCGCCGGCTATGAGCTTTTAGGCCTACACACCTACTTTACCGCCGGTGTTCAGGAAGTCCGCGCCTGGACTATTCCTTTGGGTGCCACAGCCCCAGAAGCTGCCGGTGTAATCCACACCGACTTCCAGCGCGGCTTTATCAAGGCTGAAATTATGTCCTATGAGCACTTTGTAGAATTTAACGGCGAACAAGGGGCCAAAGAGGCAGGTAAATTACGCCTGGAAGGCAAAGATTATATCGTTCAGGACGGCGACGTAATCCACTTTAAATTTAACGTGTAAATCCGGCAAACAGAGCCCTTTCTCACTTGACAGCAAGGGCCCAAATCGCCAGAATACGCGCCTCTTAAAAGTCGGCAACAGCCCACAAGGCCTACCCCGACCAGACAAGTTTTGGCGAGATAGCTCAGCTGGTTAGAGCACATCACTCATAATGATGGGGTCGGCAGTTCAAATCTGCCTCTCGCTACCAATATCCCCATAAGTATCAAAGACTTATGGAAACATAAAGGCCGCTTATCAGCGGCCTTTTTTGTGCCCGGATTAAATAGCCAGCAAATAGCCATCAGCAGAATAGTTTTCACCACTCCGAAGAGATAAATCAGAAGCTCAAATAGTTGATAGATACACCGAGCCATCTACGGCAACTATTACCCACATTGCAGACATGAAAAAGCCCCGAGGTTAGTCGAGGCTTAGGGGCGGTTGTGTGCCAGGAACGGACGCCGATGGTTTCTTGTTCTTGCCAGGAGCAGACATTAACGCCCTAAGCAGCGGGCGCCACTTTGCGGCGTCCGTTGCCTTAGCTTGTTAACTGTTTCTCGTATTACGCTCGATTGCCAACATGACGAGTATTAAACTCATGAGGGCAATAAAAATAACTAAACCAAAAACAACTGAATATAGCGCAGCCTTTTGCCCTAGTTCTTTATATTCGGCCATTTCGCCTTTGTTAAGCTTGGAGATTTTTAATGTTTTATAGTTGTTGATTACGTTGATAACTTCTACTTTTTTACTTTCAGCATCAGATATAACTTCAGACATGTTTGTTAGGAAGTCTTGTTTATTCTCATGGCCATTAATGCCATCTAGCCAACCTTGCAATATTTTCTCGTTATCACCTGAGAGATATGTTTTTACATTATCAGGTGTTTTTAATTGTTTTTTCGGTTTTGCAGATGCTTCTTCCACTGTATTGTTTTTGGTGCTTTCTTTGGTATTTATGTCTTCAAGCGCGACATAGGTACTCTCCCCCGAGCCAAGCAAATTAATAACTAGCAGAGCAATAGCAATAAGGCCAATAACAGATCCACCTATTGCAAATATCCTTGTAAATCCAAATAGGAAGGTTTCTAACTTTGAAGATTTTGATTGGTTTTCCATATTTCACCCCTTTGTGATTTTTGGTTGAGACAGTTAAAGCCACCAACAGCTTTAGATTTGATGAAGCTGATATGCACTTGGTTCATTACAACGACTCTGAGAGTTCTATTTTGGTTTCAGGATTCAGGTCTTCCCGAGGATCTGTCAAATACCCAGCAGGAAAAAAGACTGATTTGGGAACACCGGCAACGTCCAGGCAAAGTTCGTGATTATTATCA
>JAAELM010000350.1 GCA_024226635.1 Oceanicoccus sp.
ATGTTCTTGCGTAGTTGATGGAACTGCTGTATCCAATAAAGCCAGGAGAGAAACAGGTTTACCTTGTTCTTGCAACTGTCTGGCCATTTCAAAGGCAACAAGCCCACCGGAAGACCATCCGGCAAGCTGATACGGCCCATGTGGATGAAGGGCTTTCACTTCGTCAAGATAAAATTTAGCCATATCAGCAACTTGTGTGTAAGCTACCTGTCCAGCTTCCATTCCAAAAGCTTGCAGGCCATAAAATGGTTGATCTTCACCCATATGTTGTGCCAGCTCTAAATAGCAAAGGACATTGCCTCCGGCAGGATGAACGCAGAAAATTGGTGGTTTTTCACCTTTGGGTTGAATAGCAACCAGAGATGACCAGGGTATAGGATCTGTTTGTTTACGTAATATCGTAGCGAGCTGTTCTATCGTTGTGTTTTGGAAAAGCGTTGTCAAGGGTAGATGTCTTTCTAATTGCTGTTCTATTATGGCCATCAAACGAACCGCCAGTAAGGAGTGTCCACCAAGCTCAAAGAAATTATCGCGGATACCGATTGGACGCATATCTAATACGTTTTCCCAGATTTGTACCAGTCGGAATTCAATAGTGTCACGCGGCGCTAGGTAATATTTATTGGTTAAAAGAGTATCAGGAGCCGGTAGGATATTACGGTCAATCTTGCCATTCGGTGTCAAGGGTAGTTTATCCAGCACAGTAAAGATTGCCGGTACCATATATTCTGGCAAACGGGCCTTAAGCCAGGTACGCAGAATCCCAGTCACCTCATCAATCGGCATGGCTAAAGTGACATAAGCAACTAGGCAGGGATTGTCTTCTTGCTTATAAAGCACCACCACAGCTTCTTTAACGGCTTCGTATTGGCTCAGTTTAACTTCAATTTCTGAGAGTTCAATACGAAAACCTCTCA
>JAAELM010000351.1 GCA_024226635.1 Oceanicoccus sp.
AAATGGGCATTACCGCAAAAGGTGCCTGGGTCTCGGTGCAGCGTCACTTCCGGGAGTTGGGTATTAATGTTCAGGATACTGACTTTACCGTTGTCGGTATTGGCGATATGGGTGGCGATGTCTTTGGCAACGGTATGCTGTTATCTGAACATATCCAGTTAGTGTGCGCCTTTAACCATATGCATATCTTTATTGACCCCAATCCGGATTCTGCAGCGAGTTTTAAAGAGCGTAAGCGTTTGTTTGAAATGCCGCGTTCCAGTTGGGAGGATTATGAAGCGTCGCTAATTTCCAAAGGCGGCGGTATTTTTAAACGGGCAGCCAAGTCCATTGATATCTCCCCGCAAATGCAGCAGCGTTTCGATATTGCCGAAAGCAAATTAACCCCCACAGCATTGCTGACATCAGTATTAAAAGCACCGGTTGATCTGCTTTGGAATGGTGGCATCGGTACCTATGTTAAAGCCAGTAGCGAATCCCATGCGGATGTTGGTGATAAGGCGAATGATGTACTAAGGGTCGATGCTAAAGAGCTTCGCTGCAAGGTCATCGGTGAGGGCGGTAACCTGGGTGTCACCCAATTATCCCGGGTAGAGTTTGCCTTGCAGGGTGGCCGCTCCAATACCGACTTTATTGACAATGCGGCAGGTGTTGATTGCTCTGACCATGAAGTGAATATCAAAATTCTACTGAATGAAGTGGTTGCCAATGATGAAATGACTGAGAAGCAACGCAATATTCTATTGGAAGAAATGACCGACAGTGTTGCTGATTTGGTATTGGAAAATAACTACCGCCAAACTGGTGCACTCAGTATGGCTGAGAGCGATGCCGTTATGCGCGGTGGTGAATATCGCCGCCTGATCCAGACTCTGGAATCCAGTGGAAAACTGAATCGCGCGCTTGAGTTTATTCCCGAAGAAGATGTTTTGCAGGAACGAAAGGCTATGGGCAAGGGCTTAACTCGCCCGGAATTATCGGTGCTGATTTCCTATGTAAAATCGGAGTTAAAAGAGGAGCTGGCAAATACCGATGTGCCTGATGACCAGTATATGTTAGCTGCAGTTGAGACCGCTTTCCCGCAGCGTTTGCGGGATGATTTTAATGGCTTGGTGCATAACCACCGCCTACGCAAAGAAATTATTGCTACCCAGTTAGCCAACGATATGGTTAATCATATGGGCATTACCTTTGTTGAACGTTTGGTTCAATCTACGGGTGCTAACAGCAGCGATATTGTTCGCGCTTATGTTACCGCCAGGGATGTTTTTGATATGCCTAATTTGTGGGCACAGATTGAGGCGTTGGATTATAAGGTCAGCTCTGAGGTGCAAACGGAATTAATGTCTGAGTTAATGCGTTTGGTGCGCCGAGCCAGTCGCTGGTTTATTCGCAATCGCCGTGGTTTGATTGAGCCTGCGGTTGAGGTGGCGAACTTTAAGCAGGCTGTTGGTGATTTGCATGAAGTCCTGCCAACTATTTTGCGGGGTGACCTCAAGGAAATACGTTACAATATTTGCCAACAGTATATTTCACAGGGAGTCCCCCAGGAATTGGCCAGCGCTATTGCCAGCGTGCGTGAGCTGTATCCTTTCCTCGGCATTATAGAAGCATCCCAGTCTATGGATGTGGCACCTGCAAAAGTAGCCGACTTATTTTTCTGTCTGGCAGATAGGCTGGAACTTGATTGGTTTGCCAAACAAATCTCGGATTTAAAAATTGATAACTACTGGCAAGCGATGGCCAGGGAGACCTATCGCGATGACCTGGAGTGGCAGTTACGGACGTTAACCGAAGGAGCTATGCGCCATATTTGCCAGAAGGGTGATGTTGAAGCCTGTATCGAACGCTGGATGGAACAGCAGCATTTATTGGTTGATCGTTGGCGCATTATGCTGGCAAAATTGCATGCCACAGATGTTCATGAATTTGCCATGTACTCTGTTGCTATACGAGAACTGTTAGATATGGCGCAGAGTAGTAAGTATGGCGAAGTGGCTTAGCAAGATGGTAGTTAACAATTTAGCTTATGCGTACAGTAATAGTTGATATTTCAATCTCGGCGGATGAGTTTATCAAACAGTACCAGTTTTCCAGTGCGGTGGTTTCAACCCATAGCCGAGATGGCCGCAGTGTACGTTTCCCCGCTAATATTTTGCAGCGTTTTATTACTCACGCTGGTGTGAAAGGCAGCTTTCGTATTCAGTTTGATAACAACGGAAAATTTAGCGGAATCGAAAAACTGTAGGATGGATTAGAATCCACCTCAGCTCTTGCATCTCGTTTACGTTTTCTTTCTATTCGTCATTCCCGCGAAGGCGGGAATCCAGCCTGCATGCTTACGCTGTCCGGGATAAATATGGCCTCATTGCACCAAAGGCCGCAACCCCCACCCAATACCTTGGCGCCGCTAACCACAAAAACCACCAGCATTACATGAGAAGAATTATCCCGCATAGCAATGCGCCCCCGCGGGAATGACGTCTTTTTTTAGAAGAGAATTTATGAGAAAGCAGTAGATTTTAATCCACTCTACCTGATAAAAACGGCCCATCAACACAAAGCCTTCTACCATCCGGTGCATTACAGGCTCCACAAATACCCACGCCACATTTCGTCATATAGTCGATAGCACTATGAATTTGTTCATCGCGACAAAACTCTTTCTGCACAGCAACCGCAGCATGTACCATGGGCTCCGGGCCGCAATTATAGAAATACAAATTATCTAACTGCTCTGGTGATAATTCTTGCAAGCGCTTGCGTAGCATCTCAGTGACTAAGCCGTGATGACCTCGGCTGCCATCATCGGTGGCAATATGCAAGGTACTAATATCTTCACATTCTTGGGTAAAGTACAGGCGGTCAGCACTACGGGCACCGACAAAAATTTCAGCTTTGTTTTCACCCTCACCGCCCAGATCGCGGGCAATCTGGTAAACCGCCGCCAAACCGGTGCCGCCACTAACGGCCATAATTTTAGCGCCTTCAGGGGGTTGCACAGGAATACCATGTGGGCCACGGACATAGGCTTCGGTGCCTGCTTCCAGTTTAATTAACCGGTCAGTAAATTCACCAAGGTTAATCACCACTAATGAGAAAGGGTCATCGATTAAAGCAGAAAACGGCTTTTCCCCTAAACCGGGAATCCATAAAAAGATAAATTCACCGGCTTGTACTCCCACCTTTTTATCAAAGGTCAAAATAGAAATATCTTCACTGACTTTTTCATTCTTAACCAAAGTGACAGGGTCAAAGCCCATATCAATATCATAACGAATTAATGATTCTGCGTTATCCGTACCGCGCTCAAGGTCAGCTGTTAGAGTGGTGAAGTAGTCAGCTATCTGCTGGGTAGTCATGCCGACTAAAGCAGAGCCTATACCAAAGATGCTGGCGCCGGCGCCTTTAAAGGAGCGCACATTATCAGCACTGCTAATGCCGCCGCAGCCAATAACGGGGATGCTAACAGCCTCGGCAATTTCACTGGCGCATTTAAGGGCAATGGGTAGTACACCTTTACCGGACATACCGCCCAAGCCATTACTTAATACCGGCGCGCCATGACTATAATGGCTACCAGGCCCCAGGGTATTAATGGCACAGATGGCATCGGCGCCACCTTGTTCCGCAGCTTTGGCAATTTCAGCGATATTAGGCACATTGGGGGTTAATTTGG
>JAAELM010000352.1 GCA_024226635.1 Oceanicoccus sp.
ATATCGTGCCCCATAATCATACCACCCAATCTCCTCATTATACTCCTTACCATTATACAGGTATTACATTAGCCCTGTACAACTTTTTTACACGCGCTTTCGCCTGTAAACACCCTGTAAGATAAGTGTTTTTTCTTAACCTTCCAATTAAAAAAATTTCAGTTAAAAGAAAAAAAATTAGCATCATTAAAGGAATGAAGTAACGGCTTCATTGCTTTAATGGTGCTTCGGAACGGATGTTCCGACTATGGCATATTTGCTATGTGTAGTTGGTAGAAGGATTAGCTAGACGCAGTAAAATTTGCGAAGCTAAGCGAGTTACGACGAGGCGGTGACAGTGTGTTTTGGCTTTAGCGTTGAACTGGCACGGCCACAGGAGAAAGAGCAGCGAGCACAGTGAACAGACCCTAAGTGGTGCGGCTGCCCCTGTGTGATTGCAAAACGTGGGGCGTGAGTGAACGACACTATAAACCGTCGTGAGGGTACTGATGGAGGACCTAAGCCGCAGCTTAGCACTACCGGCCTCCGCAGTGGCTTTGTGAGGCTGCTTTGAGCGTTAACGAGGACAGGACGGTAGTGCTATTTTGGCAAGGGTGCTTGGCGGCTGATTATTGCGCTGGCAGCCAAGTCCGGAGGCAGTTCCCGAACACCGCTTTACTGCGTTG
>JAAELM010000353.1 GCA_024226635.1 Oceanicoccus sp.
ACAGGGATAGTCTGGTGCTGTCATTCTCCTGAACAATGGAGATTGCCCTTCAAATAGTCCTCACCTTAAACACCTGGGTTTGATCTGCCAAATTTTATAAATCAGGTCCCAATAACAAAAAAAAATCCGCTGGTATTATTGAAAAATGGATCGTAGTTCACTGCGAGTGGGCAGGCTGAGCTACCAGGCGAACGCCAAGGGCTGCACAGACCTTATTAATTGTGTCAAATCGAGGTTTGGCATTTGGTTTAAGCGCTTTATACAAGGCTTCACGGGTTATTCCTGTTGATTTGGCAACTTCACTCATACCACGTGCCTTGGCAGCTACCCCTAGGGCGTGGGCCAACTCGGCGGCATCACCGTCTTCAATCACCATAGTGATATAAGCAGCAATGTCTTCTTCGCTTTTAAGTTGCTGGGCCATATCAAAATCAGGCAAATCTGCAATTCGTTTCTTCATGGTTCAATCCTCCAAAGTGGCTTCCCGCTGTTTAGCTTTGGCAATGTCGCTCTCCTGGCTGCCCTTGTCTCCTCCACCAAGCATGACGATCAG
>JAAELM010000354.1 GCA_024226635.1 Oceanicoccus sp.
AAATAATGTTATATTTGTATTCTTACCAAAAAGTAATAAAATAATACAAATTAAAATTTAACGATCAGGTTTCAAGATGACATTACAAACAAATAGTCCGTTAGTAGAGCAGCGTGCCGATCCATTTGTGCATAAGCACAGCGATGGTTTTTATTATTTTACCGGTTCTGTACCAACTTATGATCGCATTGAACTTCGTAGGGCTGCTACATTAGAGGGCCTAAAAGACGCTGAAACCTTTGATATTTGGTTCAAACATGACAGCGGCCCGATGAGTCGTCATATCTGGGCACCTGAAATTCATTACCTCGATGGCAAATGGTACATCTACTTTGCAGCCAGTGAAGAAGATGATATCTGGGCATTACGCCCGTATGTGCTTGAGTGTAAAGGTCAAGATCCGTTAAATGATGAATGGGTTGAGCTTGGCATGATGCAAGCGGCTGAGGGCGATGAAAAGTCATTCACTGATTTTTCTCTAGATGCCACTATTTTTGAAAATAACGGTAAGCGTTACTTCTGCTGGGCAGAGAAAACGGGTGGTCAATTTGCGGCATCCAACCTGTATTTAGCACAGATGGAATCTCCAATTAAGTTAAAAACAGCGCAGTTTATGCTGACGACACCTGATTACGATTGGGAACGTGTCGACTTTTGGGTAAACGAAGGCCCGGCAGTACTTAAAAATAACGGTAAAATCTTCATTGCTTTCTCTGCAAGCGCAACAGGTGCATGTTACTGTATGGGCTATATGGAAGCGGATGAAAACAGCGATTTACTTGATCGTAATTCGTGGACTAAAACACGTATGCCAGTACTTGAAACAAGTGTTGATAAGAAAATTTATGGTCCAGGTCATAATTGTTTTACAGTAGCTGAAGATGGTGAAACACCACTGTGTATTTACCATGCCCGAGACTATGAGCACGCAGTTGGTGAACCAAGTGTGGTGCCAAAAACAGACACTCGTCCACTTGAGGAAATAGTAAAAGATCCACTTTATAGGGAAAAATGGCAGGTGTCGTATATTCTGTACATTCTGGACTATGTATGCCGGACAGCGGAATAGTGTCATTGGCAGCTTTCGTTTATGTAGACGCCGGAAGAAATTCCCTATCACTTGGTCTGTCACGATCGATCAGTTTTTTCTCTTGTGTTACAGCCGCTGGAAAAAACTCCCATCGCTGTAATTGGTGTTGACAAACATTATCATATTGTAATGCAATGCAGAGAACTTGCTGAAATGTATAAAGGAGTTAACATGTTAAAAAAGCTACTTACGGTCTTGGCCTTGACAATGGGTATATCCCTTAACGCCTTTGCCGCGTTTACCGGGGATTATGATTTCGGCTACTGGACAAATTGGGGCCATGGCCTTACTGTCCCAGATGACGTCGATGTCCCGGGTTCCCTTCAATTGTTTGGAGATCATACGATTGAGTTTAGTAGCCCCGATTGCGGGGAGGGGGAGGGGGAGGGAGGATGTAGTGGTCCAGCATATGTATGGCCGTTCACCGTTGCAGCAACCAGTGATGGCTATGTGAGCTTTGACTGGACATTCGATACTGCGGATGATGGACCATGGTGGGATACGCTAGTTGTTTTTATCGATGGCAATCCCTTCGGCGTGGTGGATCCCTCTGGGAGCAACTCTCAATCAGGTTCCGCGGGATTTAATGTTAACAACTTAGATGTATTTGGCTTCGGCCTTTGGTCTGAAGACTCATGTTGTGGTGCGTCACAGTCAACCGTGACTAATTTCGTTTTTAATCCATCTGGTAGTGGGTCCGATGGTCCGTTCTACCCTCTCGGCGAGGTCCCTCTCCCCGGCGCCGTTTGGTTTTTGGGTTCAGGTTTGCTCGGTCTTGTTGGGTTCAGAAGGAAGATCAGTTCCAATCGAAGCAACCCAACGACTGTGGACTGAATGTCCATAGCATACACCCGCAGACTGACGACCCAGGCATGCGTGATGGCGTTAATGTGCTTCTTGACCTTGTATGAACGAAAGCGTGACCGGCATCTCCAGTTCCTTTGTCTTGTGTATGAGGCCAATCTTTTGCCGCTGAATGTGAGCGGAACACCTGCGCTCCTAGCATGAGAAACGGGGCAGGCCCGTGAAAGGATAAAGAACACCTTGTGAGGCTAACCGTATAGGCATGGTTAGTTCTTCCCCTATGGTGGCTAACACCCATCTCAACCAACGCCGCACGTAGTCACCAAGAACCGCCTCTACATCAGGGGCGGTTTTCTTTTGCTCATAAAGTTGGTGAAAACGTGCAACTGATGTCCGCTCCGTGCCGATAGCCGACCAACTCCCAATGTCCGCTATCAGGGAGAGTAACGGGTCCTGGATTGTGTTGTTGGATCAGCAGTCCTGTCCATTGGGTCGCATTCCCCGAAGCAGACACTGATTTTGTGCGCCGCAATAGGCGACACCGTACCCATTCCGGACATACGCGTATGGATGCCACTAGATACACGCTACCGTTTCGACCGACATTTAAGGTGTCTTCACCTGATTGCGACCAGCCTTTTTCGCAGCATACATGGCCGAGTCCGCTACTTCCAGTAAATCCTGCCAGGATTGGGCATATTTCGGGAAGGTGGCAATGCCGATGCTGGCGGTTAG
Source organism: Oceanicoccus sp. (assembly GCA_024226635.1). Classification (GTDB taxonomy): domain Bacteria; phylum Pseudomonadota; class Gammaproteobacteria; order Pseudomonadales; family Dasaniaceae; genus Oceanicoccus. The sequence goes on from JAAELM010000354.1 coordinate 2,630, forward strand.
CTTGAGGTCTTTGCTCTC
>JAAELM010000355.1 GCA_024226635.1 Oceanicoccus sp.
ACCGATCGCTCCGCAACGCCCGCTGATTCGGCAGCGTTTGAAGATACCTGGTCGATGGTCACCGCCATCTCGTTAACCGCCGCCGATGCACCGGCAATTTCCTGCGCCTGGTGTTCGGACGCTTCGGCGAGATGCAGCGCCGTTGACTGGGATTCCTGTGCCGCCCCGGATACTTTCACCGCGGTATCGTTTATCTGCGATACCAGGATTCTTAGTTGGTCAATAGTAAAGTTAATAGAGTCAGCAATTGCACCGGTAAAGTCCTCGGTTACGGTTGCCGTTGTTGTTAAGTCACCGTCCGCGAGATCTGCCAACTCATCCAGTAAACGCAAGATCGCGTTTTGGTTTCGCTCATTCATCTCACGGGTTTCACGCAGGCGGAACTGGGTGTTGCGGAACGTTTGAATACCGATCATGGCTAAGGAAAATAAGGTCACCCCCAAAAAAATCAGGGTGGTGGTGCCGGTAATATTTCTTTTGCTTTCCAGCGTAGTAATTTCTTCCGCCAGCTTGCTGGTAGATTCCATCACCTGCGGTGAATCAATCACAATTTGATTGGCCGCATTACGAGCACTCAACAAATCCGGTGATGCCTGGAAAATTTCATCCACCGAACCGCTTACGAATTCAAATAATTTGTTAATTTCTTCAAGGGAGGCCTTTGCGTCTTTGTCCGTTACTTGGGAAATCCGCATCGCTTTGTTACCTTGCAACATACCGTTTAGTACCGACCCGAATAAGCTTGCATCCAGGTTAAATTGGTCCGCTGCATCTTTTGCCGCTTCGCCACCCTGTAGCATGTTATCCACATTACGGGCGATACGTTCCGCCAACCAGGATTGACGCTGTGCTACCGCCACCTGTTCTGCCGGTGCACGGTTCTCTAATAAGATTTCCACAACGTTGTTATATTCTGCCTGTAATTCCGGGATAGAATCGTTTAGCGTTTTCGCAACTTCGTGCAGGAACAAGATCCTTTCACGGTTATCAACGATGGTTGACGATGCTGTATTTACCTTGTTCCATAAACCGCCCAGCTCAGACAATTCACTGGAGAGCATGCTTTGCGGTGACGGTAGTGAGGAAGTTCCATTCTGCAAAATACCGATGGTCTGGTTGAATTTATTCCGGGATTTTGACAACTCGTCAAAGGCCGCCGCGTCACCCGCGGTGGCTTGACGAGAGCTGGTTGATATCTGTTGTGAGAGTACTCGCAGTTCACCGGTTAGCTCCAGATAACGGGCATCAAAACCCGCATCGCGCAACACGATATACGCATTGAAACCGGCGCCGATAATACCGGCCACCATCAAAAAGAGGAAAAAGCTTATAGCTCGGTTGGTGGGCAGCTTTGCTGCTGCACCTCTGGTTTTAGCGTTCATGCCCGGGACTCTCCGCTGCTAGTTAAGGTTAACTACAACTGTTACACATCGTTTAAAAAATTTAAGCCGCAACTCACGTTGCCGCCGCGTTAAAAAATTCAGCATTTTGCGCCAGTTTATAGGGACTAAACACAGACCAAACCTGGTTGTTATGCTGATAAGACCCCGCCAGAAACGGCTTTAAGGAACCTAATACTTCTGGTACATCCTCGCGAAAGGAATCGGTGGGAATATGCTGCATTCCAAACACCTCGCTAACGATTAAACCGCTATAAAGGTCGCCTAGCTCTAAAGCTAGCACCCTGCGTTTCTTGCGGGCGCCAAGTGACCCGCCAAAAAAACTTTCGAGATCGATTAAAGGTAAGAGGCGTCCGCGAACATTGGACACTCCGTGCACCCATGACTGCACCCCCGGCAGACGGGTGGCTGGTGGCTGGGCCAAAATTTCTGCAACTTCTCCCATAGGGGCAACAAAGTGATGCCCTGCCAGTTTAAAACCAATACCCGACCAGTGGGGTTTAATATCAACCTGTGCGGGCAAACCCCGGGCATTACCAAGACTGCGCTGGGCAATATCCTGTAATAGCTCAAAAGGTTCTGCTGGGTTACTACTCATAAGAGTTACTCATGATAAGTACTTGTTAAAGATTAATTATGGCAGTACATCCTTAATAGCATGCATCAAAGTACCGTCATCAACCGGCTTGGTCAGGTAGCCTTTCGCGCCCTGTCGCTTACCCCACAAACGATCGGTCTCCTGATCTTTGGTGGTTACAATAATCACTGGGATATGGCAGGTTGTATCGTGCTTGCTTAGCTGGCGGGTTGCCTGAAAACCGTTTAAGCCTGGCATAACAATGTCCATAAGTACTACATCGGGCAATGTCTCTTTAGCTTTAGCCACTCCTTCTTCGCCACTCTCGGCGGTGATTACTTCATGTCCATGTTTATCTAAAATAGTGGACATTTTGTGTGTTTCTGTCGGTGAATCGTCAACGATTAACACTCGAGCCATATTTCCTCCCCGTCACAAAAGTGCTAAGCACCTGGTATCGTTATGCTTAATGTTTTGATGGGCACCCGCTGGTCGGCACCCAATCGGAATATTACTGAATTTCACCCACATGGGTCTGGATAGCACCTAATAATTCGTTCTTACTAAAGGGCTTGGTCAAATATTCATCAGAGCCGACGATACGACCTTTAGCCTTATCAAATAGGCCATCTTTACTCGACAACATAATCACTGGCGTGTTTTTAAATTCACTGTTGTTTTTGATTAGCGCGCAGGTTTGGTAGCCATCGAGGCGCGGCATCATAATGTCAACAAAGATGATATTGGGCCGGGTATCAGCAATTTTTGCCAGGGCATCAAAACCATCAGTAGCGGTGACGACATCACAGCCGACTTTTTTCAACAGCGTCTCAGCTGTGCGGCGGATGGTCTTACTATCATCAATCACCATGACTTTTAAATCTTCGAAATTTCCTTCCATACCGTAGGCCTTATTGTCCGGGACGTTTTTGGTTTTAACCCTTTAATACTTAACATCTTTGTTAACGCGCTTCATTTCGCATGGTCTCAAGTTTTTGTCCATAAGTACCAGATAAATAAAGTAAATTTCTATCTGACTAAACTTGTAGAAACCTTGATTTGTCTCTCGTGGCAACGTAACGTAATGCCAGCTGTCACGGGTAGGATAAAATGCTGCAGCAATAGCGGTATACAATGTATCAGTATAGAAGCGGTTCATGATATCGCCCACCTTGAGAAGTGAGAAATCGCTAGCAATTATCGATAAGTTTTAGCTATCAGTATATATTTCGGTCAAACCCGAAAAATCATGAGTAAATCTATGAAAATTTGTCTTGGCGTAGTGATGGATCCCATTGAATCCATCAATATTAAAAAGGATACCACCCTGGCGATGCTATGGGCGGCAAGCGACCGGGGTTGGTCAATTAGTTATATGCGCCAGCAGGATCTTTACCAGGCCGGCGGCGAGCCAAGAGCCAGGGTCAAACCTCTGCAAGTATTCAGGAACACTAAGGATTTTTATCAGCTGGGGGAGGAGGAGGATATTAACCTCGGCGACCTCGATGTAATTTTGATGCGCAAGGATCCTCCGTTTGATAATGAGTTTGTCTACAGCACTTACATCCTTGAAGCCGCTGAGCGTCTGGGCACGTTGATTGTTAACAAACCCCAGAGTCTGAGGGACTGCAATGAGAAGATGTTCGCCACTCAATTCCCGGAGTGCTGTCCGCCGCTGGTAGTGAGTCGTGACGAACAAATACTCCGTGATTTCCACAAAGAACATGGCGATGTCATTTTTAAGCCCCTGGATGGCATGGGCGGTGCCTCTATTTTCCGGGTTAAGCAAGACGATCCCAACCTCGGCGTTATTCTGGAAACCCTGACTGACTTTGGCGCCAATACGATTATGGCGCAAAAATACCTGCCAGAAATTGTTGATGGTGATAAACGTATTTTGCTTGTGGACGGTGAGCCTGTTGATTACTGCCTCGCCAGAATTCCTTCCCAGGGTGAGACTAGAGGCAATCTAGCCGCTGGCGGCACTGGCCGAGCCCAACCTTTAACAGACCGGGATCGCTGGATTGCGAATCAGATCGGCGCTACGGCCAGGGAAAAAGGGTTATTATTTGTCGGCCTTGATGTGATTGGTGAGCACCTGACAGAAATCAATGTCACCAGCCCAACCTGCGTCAGGGAGATCGATGATCAATTTGGCACCAATATAGCCGCGACCCTGATGGATGCGATTGAAGGCAAGTTGAATAACAACGGCTAAACTATCATCAAACAAACTCGTCGTTCCCGCGAAGGCGGGAACCCAGACTGCATGCTTATGCTATTATTTCCGCCAAGGCGGAAATCTGCAGCACTGGATTCCCGCCTTCGCGGGAATGACGATAGTCATTTTCGCCGAAGCCTGCCCTCGAGTGCTTTAGTCGGGGGCGGGAATGACAGAAAACAGGAATAACAGCTCAATGGGGGCAGCCACCAACAACCTTCCGGATTTTCCCGGCCTCGCGGATGTGGAGATTAACCACGACCGCCTCGGCTTCGCCTTTTGTCTGGCGCTGGCCATCCACGCGGCTTTTATTCTTGGTGTTAGCTTTACCCGCGAAAAACCCGCCGTAGCCCCACCCAAACTGGAAATTACCCTGGCCCAGCACCGCAGCAAAACCGCCCCTGAAGAAGCCGACTATTTAGCCCAAAGCAACCAGCAAGGTAGCGGCACGCTGGAAGAAAAGGCCATGCTAACAACTCAGGAGCTGGCAGATTTTCAGGACACAGCTATTCGCGAAGTCACGCAGCAGAAACAGCAAAGCCAAAGTGAGCGCCAGCAAGCAGCCAATACCAAAATCACCACAAATTCTTTTAGCCGTAGCAAAGCCAGCCACCAGCAGCAGCGGGAACAGACTGAGCAGGCCAATGAGCAACCAACGGATGATATGACGGTGATGGAACGCAGCCTGGAAATTGCCAGCCTGCAGGCCAGGCTGGATATCCAGCGGCAAGCTTATGCCAAAAGGCCCAGGGTTCGCAGGCTGACTTCAGTGGCCACCAAACAATCCGATGATGCGCTCTACCTGCACAACTGGCGCACCAAGGTTGAGGCCATTGGTAACCAACACTACCCCAGCAAGGCCAAGCAACAGCAATTATTTGGCAAGTTGCGGATGGTGGTTTCAATACTGCCCAATGGCGATGTCTATCAGGTAAAAATCCTCCAATCCTCTGGCCACAAAATTCTTGACCAGGCAGCCCTGAAAATCGTGCACTTAGCCGCCCCCTATGACCCTTTCCCCCAAGCCATGCAACGCAATGTCGATGTACTGGAAATCATCCGCACCTGGCGCTTCCACAAAGACAAGCTTTCCTCCAGTACGTAGGGTGGATTGCAATCCGCCCTACAGGCCCCTTTATAATCCTCATTCCCGTGCGGGCGGGAATGACATGAATATTTTCCGCTTTTCTAACAGATAATCCTTGTCTTCAGCTCCCGCAATCCCAATAATGAACTTATGGACAATATGACCAGCCTTAAAGATCACTTCCTCATTGCCATGCCCTCTATTGGCGACGGCATTTTCGCCCACAGCATTACCTATATCTGCGAGCACAATGAACAAGGGGCTATGGGTATTGTAATTAACCACCCGCTGGATTTAAGTCTCGATGAAATTTTCGAGCACCTTGAAATCGACAATATTCAAACGCCACACCAGGACCAAATTCTGGCCGGCGGCCCGGTGCATATGGACCGTGGTTTTGTCTTGCATCGCAATACGGACGATCATTGGGATTCCACCATTCGAGTATCCGACCAGATTGCCCTAACCACCTCGCAGGATATCTTGACCGCTATTGCCCACGATGAAGGCCCCAGCGATAGCATTGTTGCGTTGGGTTATGCGGGCTGGTCTGAGGGACAACTGGAAAGTGAGTTAGCCGACAATGCCTGGCTAACTGCCCCCGCCGATAGCAATATTATTTTTAATACCCCGGTCGAGCAACGCGCCAAAGCGGCAGCGGCAACCATGGGTATCGATTTATCCCTGATCTCACCCACCGCCGGGCACGCTTAGGGAATGACCGCAGCTACACCTCCTAAAGCAACAACCATTCTCTGTTTTGATTACGGCACCAAAAGCATCGGTGTCGCCGTAGGACAATCCATTACCCGAACCGCCAACCCCCTTGCCGATTTAAAAGCCAGAGACGGCATTCCACATTGGGATGATATTCAAAAGCTGATTGATGAATGGCAGCCGAATTTATTGCTGGTGGGGTTGCCATTAAATATGGATGGTAGCCCTTCCGAGATTGGGGTGCGGGCGAAAAAATTTGCCAATCGCTTGCATGGACGCTTTGGTTTGCCCTTTGAAATGGCGGATGAGCGCCTCAGTAGTTTTGAGGCCAAAGGGGAGATTATTCAACAGACGGGGTCGCGGGATTTTAAAAAAAATAATGTAGACAGTTTGGCGGCTAAGATTATTTTGGAAAGTTGGTTTTCCTGCTAAAACTTGCGCCCGAAAAGCATGCTGTCATTCCCGCGTAGGCGGGAATCTACAGTGCTGGGTCCCCGCCTCCGCGGGGACGACGAGGGATTAGCGGCCGAAGCTTTGGCCCTGATCCTGTTCCGATTCATCTTCCAGCGATAAATCACCAGCGATGGCATCGATTTGCGATGAAGAGTTTTCATCACCCAACTTAATCATTAAGCGTAAGTCATTGGCCGAATCTGCATGTGACAGTGCATCCTCATAAGTGATTTCACCCGACTTATACAATTCGTATAACGCCTGATCAAAAGTCTGCATACCTTGCTCGTTAGATTTAGACATTAAATCTTTTAAAGCATGCACTTCACCTTTGCGAATTAGATCCTGGGCTAAAGGTGTATTAATCAAAATTTCCACACAGGAACGGCGACCTTTACCATCCGGTGTTGGAATTAATTGCTGGGCCACCATGGCGCGTAAATTCAACGAGAGATCCATCCATAACTGGCGGTGACGATCAGCGGGGAAAAAGTGCAAAATTCTATCGAGGGCCTGGTTGGCGTTGTTAGCGTGCAAGGTACATAAACAAAGGTGACCAGTTTCAGCAAAGGAAATCGCATGCTCCATGGTTTCGCGAGTACGCACCTCACCAATCATAATCACGTCGGGTGCCTGACGCAGCATATTTTTCAAACCCACTTCAAAACTATCGGTATCAATACCCACTTCCCGCTGGGTAACAATACACCCTTCATGCTGGTGAATATATTCAATAGGGTCTTCGACGGAAATAATATGGCCTTTAGAATTTCTATTACGATGCCCAATCATAGAAGCAAGGGAGGTTGATTTACCAGAACCCGTTGCACCTACAAAAATTACCAGGCCACGCTTGATCATGGACAAATCTTTAATAACATCCGGCAAGCCTAAATCATCGATGCGTGGGATAGTGGTTTCGATTCGACGCAACACCATACCGGCCAGGTTGCGCTGGTAAAATGCACTAACACGGAAGCGGCCAATGCCTCGGGCACTAATGGCAAAGTTACATTCTTTGTCGCGAACAAAGTCCCCACGCTGGGATTCATTCATTACACCCAATACTGTTTCGCGGGTTTTTTCAGGGCTAAGTGGGCTGGTGGTAACTGGCACTACACGGCCATGCACTTTTATAGACGGCGGTACACCGGCGGTAATAAATAAATCCGACGCCCCCTTGTCCACCATAATTTGTAATAACTTATCAATATCCATTGTAAAACTCCTGAGCCCAACTCGCGGTTAAAAGTTTTCCGGGAATCGAGCTTTCTCGCGAGCAATCTCGCGACTGATTAAACGTTTATCAATTAAATCGGTAAGACATTGATCCATTGTCTGCATACCTACAGAGCCACTGGTTTGAATAGCCGAATACATTTGCGCCACTTTATCTTCACGAATCAAGTTACGAATCGCAGAGGAACCAATCATAATTTCGTGGGCCGCAACCCGACCGCCACCGGTTTTCTTCAACAGAGTTTGTGCAATCACAGCCTGAAGTGATTCTGACAGCATAGAACGCACCATAGCTTTTTCTTCCGCGGGGAATACATCAATAATACGGTCAATGGTTTTTGCTGCCGAGGTGGTGTGCAAGGTACCGAAAACCAAGTGGCCCGTTTCCGCGGCCGTCATCGCCAGGCGAATAGTTTCCAAATCTCGCAGCTCACCTACCAGGATAATATCGGGATCTTCACGCAGCGCCGAGCGCAGTGCTTCATTAAAGCCATGGGTATCACGGTGTACCTCTCGCTGGTTGACCAGGCATTTCTTGGACTCGTGTACAAATTCGATAGGGTCTTCGATGGTGAGTATGTGTTCGTATTTGTTGTCATTGATATAGTCCATCATCGCCGCCAGCGTAGTGGACTTACCGGAACCCGTAGGACCCGTTACCAGTACCAAACCACGGGGCACCATAGACACATCACGGAACACTTGGCCCATTCCCAATTCTTCCATCGACAACACTTTCGAGGGGATGGTACGAAACACCGCACCGGCACCGCGGTTCTGGCTAAAGGCATTAACCCGGAAACGGGCCACACCGGGCACTTCGAAGGAGAAATCCGTCTCAAGGAACTCTTCAAAGTCCTTGCGCTGCTTATCGTTCATAATTTCATAGATCAAGCTATGAACCTGCTTGTGCTCCATGGGCGGTAAATTAATTCGCCTAACGTCGCCATCCACCCGGATCATGGGGGGCAAGCCCGCAGAAAGGTGCAAATCCGAAGCTCCTTGCTTGGCACTAAAGGCTAACAGTTCAGTAATATCCATAATGATCCTTACAATTAACGTTTTTGAGAAGCCACAGGGCGTTTTAAGTATAATGGAGCTTTGAGATTACGCTTTTATTGCCGGAATTGGCGCAAAGTAACTGTGATAAGAGTCACAGATAACAATCACTTAGCCAAAACAGCTCCCTGTAAAGGCTAGAGAATAAACAGAAAAGCTAAGCCATGTCGCCATCGATTAAATTAAATATAGCAAAGGTCCAGCAACGCATCGCCGAAGCTGAGAAAAAATATGGGCGAAAGACCGATTCTGTGCAATTAATGGCCGTTAGCAAGACCCGTCCTGCATCAATGGTTCGCGCTGCCGCCGATGCAGGCCTCACTGAGATTGGTGAGAATTACCTTCAAGAAGCGCTGGATAAACAGCGGGAATTGGCTGACCTGGGGCTAACCTGGCACTTTATTGGCCCTATTCAATCCAATAAGACCCGAGCAATCGCCGAGCATTTTGACTGGGTTCATAGCGTTGACCGGCTCAAGATCGCCCAAAGACTCAATGACCAGCGCCCGGAGACTATGGCGCCCCTGAATATCTGCCTGCAAGTCAATATTAGCGGCGAGGAGAGCAAATCGGGACTGCCGCTGGAAGAGCTGGATAGCCTGGCAGACCAGCTTGCCGCTATGCCCAATATTAGTGCGCGGGGCTTAATGGCCATTCCACAGGCTACGGATTCCATCAACGATCAACGGCAGGCCTTTACCCAGCTAGCGGATGCTCTACATCGACTGCAACAAAAGCACCCTACCATGACGACTTTGTCTATGGGCATGTCTAACGATATGGATGCGGCGATTGCTGAAGGGGCCTCTATCGTGCGAATTGGCACCGATATTTTTGGCCCGCGCCAATGACTTTTTAGGCTGCTATACTGCTGCAACAAAAATAGACCAACAACCTGAACTTAATAAGGAAACTGCTTTGTCGACCCCCAAGATTGCATTTATCGGCGCAGGTAATATGGCCTCAAGCATTATTGGCGGACTGGTGGCCAAGGGCTTTGATGCCCAATCAATTACCGCCAGCGACCCTTACCCGGAATCTCTGGCAAATCTGCAAAAGGTTGCCCCGGTCAATATCACCGATGATAACCACCAGGCCGTTGCCAATGCCAATGTGGTAGTACTGGCGGTTAAACCACAGCTAATGAAGCCCATTCTCGAAGATCTGGCCAGCAGCGCCCAGCAGAACAAGCCGCTGATTATTTCCATCGCTGCGGGTATTGAAAGTAGCAGTCTGGATAAATGGCTGGGGGGCAATATGCCAATTGTGCGCTGCATGCCTAACACTCCGGCTCTGGTTCAAAGCGGTGCCACTGCCCTGTTTGCGAATCACAAAGTTAATAGCGAACAAAAAACACTGGCAGACGATATTCTCCGTGCTGTTGGCATTGCACTATGGGTTGAGCAAGAAAGCGCCCTGGATGCAGTGACCGCTGTTTCTGGTAGCGGCCCGGCCTATTTCTTTTTAGTCATGGAAGCCATGCAGGCCGCTGGTGAACAGCTGGGCCTTAGCCCGGATGTGGCCAAACAACTAACCTTGCAAACCGCCCTGGGCGCAGCGCAAATGGCTATTGCCAGTGATGTTGAAACCGGCGAGCTACGTCGCCGGGTAACATCGCCAGGGGGCACCACCGCTGAGGCGATTAAAGTCTTTGAGGATGAAGGCCTGCGGGACACCTTCAACAAAGCTCTAATCGCCTGCCGTGACCGCTCTGAAGAACTGGCTAAAATTATGGATAGCGAAGACTAAACTCTCTTTTTAACAAAAAATTTAATCACAGGAATTTTTTATGGGCGCCTTGCAAGATATCGGCAACTTATTAATCCAGACCTTTTTTAATCTTTATATTCTGGCTCTGTTGCTGCGCTTATTATTACAAATGGCCAAGGCAGACTTTTATAATCCTATCTGCCAGTTTTTGGTGAAAGCAACACAGCCAGTATTAAAACCGGTGAGAGGTTTTATTCCCGGTATTGGCAGTATCGATACCGCCACTCTTGTTGTGGTTTTACTATTGCAAATTATCGCCACCACCTTGCTGGTCGTTATCCAGGGCTACCCGATTCCCAACCCTGTCTCTACGCTGATTTGGGGAGCGCTGGGCACTGTTGGTATGGTGATTAATATTTATTTTATTGCTATCCTGGCTTCGATTATTTTAAGCTGGATAGCCCCGGGGAGTTACAATCCAACCGTTTTATTGCTGCACCAACTTACCGAGCCGGTAATGAAGCCGTTCCGCAAGATACTACCCGCCATGGGCGGTCTGGATCTGTCGCCAATCTTTGTTTTTATAACTATAAATATCTTACAGATTATTCTCAATCATATGGCTGCCTCTGTCGGCTTACCCGTGGCCTATGTTATCGGTATATAATCAGTAATATTTTCAAAAAAAATTGGATCAAAACATGTCAGAGGAATCTGCCAACAATCAAAATAATTCTGTTGGCCTTGTAACGCCTAAAACACATCACTTTGAGCAGCCACTCACGCTGGCCAGCGGTAGAGTGTTGTCGGAATACGATATTGCTTATGAAACTTACGGTGAATTAAACGCTGAAAAGTCCAATGCTATTTTGATTTGTCACGCTTTATCAGGGCATCACCATGCCGCAGGCTTTCATGAGGGCGATAAAAAACCAGGCTGGTGGGACCACTATATCGGCCCAGGCAAACCCATTGATACTAACCATTTCTATGTTATCAGCACCAATAATCTGGGCGGCTGTCATGGCTCAACTGGCCCCACCTCAATTAATCCAGAAACTGGCAAAGCCTGGCAAAAAGATTTTCCCCATATGCGCTGCAGAGACTGGGTTAACAGTCAACGGCAGCTAATGAAACTGTTAGGTATTAGCCAATGGGCTGCGGTGATTGGCGGCAGCTTGGGTGGCATGCAAGCCATGCGCTGGTCACTGGAATATCCCGATGAGTTGCGTCACTGTATTGTGATTGCCTCGGCGACAAAGCTGACTGCGCAGAACATTGCCTTTAATGAAGTAGCCAGGCAAGCGATTAGCTCCGACGCTGACTTCCACGATGGCTATTACATAGACCATAACACTATCCCAAAAAGTGGTTTGCGTTTAGCCAGAATGATTGGCCATATTACTTATTTATCAGAAGATGGTATGGGGCAAAAATTTGGCCGTGAATTAAAGGCCGGCTCTTTTATGCTCGGCTCTGATGATGATGTTGAATTTCAGGTAGAGAGTTATTTACGCTACCAGGGTGATATGTTTTCAGAAGCGTTTGATGCTAATACCTATATTTTAATGACCAAAGCTTTGGATTATTTTGACCTGGCACGCGAATACGGCGACGATGCCGTGGCAGCCTTTAGTCATGCTAACTGCTCATTTTTTGTTGTGTCCTTTACTTCAGACTGGCGTTTTTCCACGCAGCGCTCACGGGAAATTGTTGACGCCCTGGTGGCGGCAAAAAAACCGGTTAGCTATGCAGAAATTGAAGCCGACTTTGGCCATGATGCCTTCCTGATTCCCAACGAACGCTATAAAAATGTTTTTCATGCCTATATGCAACGTGTTGTGGAGGGCTGCAAATAATGCGCTTTGACTTACAAGTTATCCCCCACTGGATTAAACCGGGCTCCAGAGTGTTGGATCTCGGCTGCGGCGATGGCGAACTGCTTAAAAAACTTGAAGCTGATAAGCAGGTTGACGGCCTCGGTATTGAAATTGATGCGGATAAAATTACCGCCTGTATTGCCAAACGTTTAAATATTGTTGAGCAAGACCTTAACAAAGGTTTGGCTAATTTTCAGGATGACAGCTTTGATATTGTAGTGATGGCACATGCATTACAAACACTGCATGACCCCCATGTGGTCATTGATGAAATGTTGCGAGTGGGCAAAGAGTGTATTGTAACCTTTCCTAACTTTGCCCATTGGTCCTGTCGTCTGCACCTTGGCAGCCAGGGCAGAATGCCAGTTTCCAAATTTATGCCTTACAACTGGTATGACACACCGAACATTCACTTTTGTACCGTCAAAGATTTTGAAGCACTCTGTGCTGAAAATAATATTAAGGTATTGGCTACAACGGTTGTTAGCCATGACAGCAGTGAAAGCTTTTTAGGCACGTTATTACCGAACTTGTTTGGTGTAACGGCGGTTTACCATATCAGTCGATAGTTTTACCCGGGTATTATTTATGTTTCGTCCAGCACTTCTCTTACTAACTTTGCTTTTTGGCAACGCTGTATTTGCACAAACTGAAAGCACCAAAGTATTTGGTGATTACGATGTACACTATAGCGTGTTAAATTCTACTTTTATTACTCCGCAAGTGGCCCAGGCTTACGGTATAGTTCGCGGCAAAGATCGCGCCTTAATTAATATTGCAGTGAGGAAACGGCTAGGGCGCGGTGTAACCAAGGCAAAAAAATCCATAGTTTCCGGCAGCAGCTCTGACCTGATTCATTCGGCAGAACTTCAGTTTACTGAAATCACCGAGCAGGAATCGATTTATTATATTGCCGAGCTGCGCTTTAATAACAAAGAACTGCGTACTTTTACTATTAATATCCAGCCGGATCCAAATATTGCCCCTTACACCTTAAAGTTTAATAAAACCTTATATTTTAATTAATAACCGTCATTCCCGCGGAAGCGGGAATCCAGCCTGCATGCTTATGCTGTTATTTCCGCCAGAGCGGAAATCTACAGCACTGGATTCCCGCCTTCGCGGGAATGACGAGAAGGGAAAATTACCTATGAACAAAGTCGTCCTAGCCAGCAGTAACTCTGGCAAACTAGAAGAATTCCAACAGCTATTAGGTAACTGCGGTTTTGAAGTATTACCCCAGTCCGATTTTAATGTGCCCGATGCTATTGAGGATGGGCTTAGCTTTGTTGAAAATTCTATTATCAAAGCGCGCCATGCATCCAGGCTGACAGGCCTACCAGCGATTGCCGATGACTCTGGCCTTGAGGTTGATGCGCTCAATGGCCAGCCTGGCATTTACTCATCGCGGTTTTCTGGTGAAGGCGCTACCGATCAGCGTAATAATGCAAAACTATTGGCCGAGCTAAAGAATACACCTGAAGCTGAACGCACTGCCCGTTTTCAATGCCTGCTGGTTTTTCTTCGCCATGAAACTGACCCTACCCCGGTTATATGCCAGGGTACTTGGGATGGTCGTATTTTGTTTGAAGAACAGGGGGAAAACGGTTTTGGTTATGACCCTTTGTTTTGGGTGCCTGACCAGAATTGTAGCTCCGCTGAACTGGCGCCGGAGCTTAAAAACCAGATCAGTCATCGCGGCAAAGCAATGCAATTGTTGTTGGCGAGATGTTAGGCATCAAGGTCGGGTATCAACAGGGCTTTGATACGTTCAATATTCTGCTTTAATCGCAGTTTCTGGCGCTTCAGCCGCTGCAATTGTAATTGGTCGATATAGGAAAATTCCTGCAGGCGCATAATCTCCACATCGAGCATACGATGTTCCGTTCGCAAGGTGAGTAGCTGGGAGCTTAGCGATGGGATGTCAGAATTTTCCATGGACGAAAAGTAGCCTGTTCGCCGCCATAACACAACCCTTTAAAACCGTCATTCCCGCGCAGGCGGCAATGACGAAGGTTACGATTGGTCAATCTGGTTATCGACAAATTGTTTTATCGCTTGCTGGCCGGCGGAATCCATTGAGGTGAACTCCAGGCTGCAAAGCACACGCCCATCTCCTTCAACGACTTTAACCACCCTGGCATAGATATCTGTAGTGCCGGCACCAAATAATTGCAGCGAGACTTCCATTTTAATTTCTGCAAAAGGCTCCAGGTCAATGGGGCTAACCATCAGTAAACCGTTATACCCCAGATCCACCACTTCACCTTGAAACTCTTCGCTATCAACCTGCTTGTTGAGAATACGTTGAAAATAACAGGGCATATTGATCGCCACCCGAGGGCTTTTGCGAATTTCCCGACGAGGCACAGTCATTGCGCGGGGCTTGGTCGTACCCATCAGGTCATAGAGGTTTACTGCTTCTTTCTTGCCCTTAACCCTGACTCGGTTTGGCTCGCCGACCAACACAAAGGACTTGGCTATCTGGTAGGTATTTTCGCTAATAAGGATCTGGCCACGCAGGCTCTGCGCTTCAATCCGTGAGGTAAGGTTCACTTCATCACCGATCACCGTGTACTCCCGGTGATGAGCGGAGCCCAGGGACCCGGCCACCACCTGCCCGGTGTTGATACCGATACCCATAAACATTTCTGGCAGTCCCATAGCGAGGTTTTGCTCATTAAATTCAGACATGGCGCACTGCATTTCTACCGCGCAGGCAATAGCGCGCTCTATATCATCGGCGCCGGAATGGGGAGCCCCAAACAGCACCATAATAGAGTCACCCATCAACTTATCGATAGTGCCACCATGCTGCACAATAACATCAGTCATATGGGAAAAATAACGATTGAGTAACTCCATCACCATCATGGCAGAAAAGGTTTCAGCCAGTGCGGTAAAACCACGGATATCAGAAAGAAGAATGGTAACGTTGCGAGATTCAGGGGCTGTATCGTTAATATCGCTTGCCAGCAGCACTTTTTCAATGTTGCCCTGCAGTACCTTTTTGGCGGCACTGCGCTCAAACTCTGTGGGAATACAAGATTGCACTTCTACACAAATTTTCTCTGCTAACTTTTTGTAATCACTACTCTTTTTCAACATGGTACACCTTTACCAATCCTTTTATCCCCTACTTGAGACACGTCTTTCCATGAACTTATTGTTATACCATTTTTAGTAGCACAAACCCAACGGCTAAGGCGTCATTATTCCCCCTGCCACTCCCGCCTTCGCGGATAGCTGTTCGGGATAAATAAGCTGTTATGTCATTCCCGCGCAGGCGGGAATCCAGTGCTGTCAATTTCCGCTTTAGCGGAAATAACAGCATCAACATGCAG
>JAAELM010000356.1 GCA_024226635.1 Oceanicoccus sp.
ATTTTTATTTCAGGCCTCTAAAAAAAACGGGGTTTTGGGCAAAGACTTTTCGCTCAAACCGACCGCTTACGCGGTATTAAAATGGTTAAATAGATAAATAGTTAAAAAGCCCGAACAGCCCGGATACGTCCGTAGTAGCCCTTACTGCCGTAGTCCTGAATGCCAATGCCGAAGCTCTGTCCCCACGCGTCGCTGCCGCCGCTCTCCGTAGAACTCCAGTAGGTGCCGCTAATAAAACCACCAATCGCATTTTTATTATTATACATCAAATTCAACTCACCCAATGAGGGTAAAAACCAATCGTCATATACAATACCCCCTACCGTTACCGAATAATCATCACAAATCCGGGCAGCTATTCCTGATGTAGCACATCCGTTGACTATAGCTGTCGTATTCGACTGACCACTGCCCACCGCTGAACTCGTGCCTCCTATTACCGTTCCGTAACAGCCCCATGGGGCAGAACCTTGGTTTGAAGTTGCTGCCACCAGACCATGCTCCCCACTTGCATCTAAATAAAATATGATGCCCCCAGCATATTCATCGCCTATAGAAAGTGGGCATGGGCCCCAGGTGGGTACACCATTACACAAAGAAAGTGTCTGACCATGGGTTCCTGGGGCAATACTTTCCCAATCATTCCCATTGTAAAATGCGATATCTCCCAAACTGGCATTCGTCGGCAGTTCTATTTCATTATTAGGGTCTGCATCTGCATCATTTACATCATCAGGCAAGGTAAGCGTACTGC
>JAAELM010000357.1 GCA_024226635.1 Oceanicoccus sp.
ATGGAAGTCGCACCCAAAGTCAGACCCGTTACATTTTCCGGCTCTGTATTCCACAAAAAGCCATCGGTGAGCACATCGTTGAAAGTGATATCGGTCAGTGCGGCGCCGGTGCGGTTGAAAACGGTAAAGGTATAGGTAAATACATCGCCTGCATTAACAGTGGTGGGCGCTGCGGCTTTGGTTAGTTCAATGCCATAGGCACAGGAGCAGCCATCGTTTGCAGTTGTTTCGGGACCAGTGCCCAAAACAGTCACTACCCCGGTAGCCGGATCAATTCTGACCAGAGTTTCCTGATCGGTCGCAGGAATATTTTTATCACCCCCATAAGCAATGATATCTCCCTGGGCATTAAAATAAAAAGAACCAAACTTATCCCAACGATTATTCGAAGAGCCAATACTTGTACTACTGCCGTCAGTTGGGTCAAATTTATACAATGGACCGCCGAGATGTCTCCAACCATAAATCTGACCATCAACTGGGTTAACAGCAATATCAGCCATACTAAAACCCGTGTTTCCAATATTGGTTGCCACGAGTGTATTTATATCGACCTGATAAAGGATTTCGGCACTACCAGTTACATAATATTCACCATTGCTTCCCATCCCTCCAGACCAAACATTACCTGACAAACCGGTGACAAGTCCCAGATTATCGACTTCACCCAAGTTATTGATTCTATAAAGGTAGGGACCAGCTCCTACTCCGATGCCATAAATAAAACCATCAACAGGGTTATATGCAAGGGAGTTGATGTCAGAGATAACACCGTTAGTATTGAGATTGTACAATGAATCAAAACTAACAGGATCTGTATTCACTTCATAAAGCACAAAATCACCGGAATTTAGGAGAGTTTGGTAAAGTTTATAATCACAGAGAAAGGGAGCGTAGCCGGGGCAGTCCGGGTCAAAGTTATCGATGTAGCCATCGCCGTCGTTGTCTATGTTGTCGTCGCAGATTTCGACGCAATTTTCTATCGTCACCACCGTTGCATCGGTAACAGCTGCCGTATTGGGGTCATCAGATAAAATGCTCGTTCCGTAAATGACAGACATGCCTGTCAGCTCTGCCTGATTGGAATAATCACCACAAAGATTAGGTACTAAC
>JAAELM010000358.1 GCA_024226635.1 Oceanicoccus sp.
ATGTGCTGAGCAGCGAACCGCCCACCGGCGGCAATCCTCTGCTGGAGCCGGATATCCCCAATTTGATCGTTACTCCACACGTGGCCTGGGCCAGCCGCCAAGCCCGCCAGCGGTTACTGGATCAGGTAGTAGACAATATTGAGGCGTTCAAGCGGGGTGAACTGCGTAATGTGGTGTAAGTAGTACCCATCCGGAAACGGCGTCTATTACCACAGGGGACAGAACACAGCGCTGCAAGAATGCAGGAGGCAAGGCGACACAGGAAGCCAAAGCCGAGAATAATTCAAAACATGGAAGAAAGGATGTTTTGTTTCACAGCAATCAATTGGGCCGATTACACTTTGTCTCTGTCGTATATTCTGAGTTTTACTGCACAAAGGCAAGTTTTGTGCTCTGTTGTAAATATTAAAAAAAATATCTAATTGAGTTAATATAAGCCGCCCTGCATCTTGGGTATTCTGTTCAAACCCAGGAATAGGGCCCGGGCAATAGTAGCTTTATTCTAGTTCCGGCGGCGAAACTTATGCCTTTAATAAAAATTTTATAACTAAAGATTGAATAAAAGGCCGCGGAAACAGTTAATATGTCCACGATTTTTACGCAGATAATCC
>JAAELM010000359.1 GCA_024226635.1 Oceanicoccus sp.
ACCGCGTGAACTTGTAGCGTCCCCTGAACCCCAAGCCCTCACTCACTCCTTCTACCAATCTTCCATGCCCCCCACAAGTTGGCCCGAATTATGCAATTTCCTCCCCCATAGCGCCTCAGGCCAAGCATATGTCAAATCTTCGTCGACATTGCCCGCCGTTAAAGGTCTGACTCAAGATGTCTTGAGTGGGCTGTGTCATTAGTTTGACTGGGGGCAAATAAAGTTATTACCAGTATAAGAAGGCGTGAGGGATTTATGGTCACCAATCGAACCGATATCAACAACTTGCTAACACAGATGCGAGATATGAAGGCACAGGCCTCCGGCGGCAATGAGATACAACCGCGCTCGGATGTTGAGGCGGCATTGCGTGTTGGCAGCGATAACAAAGCCAATGGTGCCACTACCCCTGACTTTACTGAGATGTTCTCCAATGCGGTGAACGCCGTGAACGAAACCCAGCAAACCTCCAGCGCGCTTTCCACCGCCTACCAACAAGGTGACCCAGGAGTGAGCTTATCGCAGGTGATGGTAGCTTCACAGAAGGCTAGTGTTTCTTTTCAGGCACTGACACAGGTGCGTAACAAATTAGTTGAAGCCTATCAGGACGTTATGAATATGCCGATCTAATCGGCTATCTGTCTTTAGTATTGAGGGGAAACAATGGCAGCATTACCGGCTGAAAGTGGAGGTGATACAGCACCTTCGCGTCAAAATGATTTTATGGATGGTATGGGCAATCTGGGGGTTTTCCGTCAGTTGCTACTGATGGTTGGCCTGGCAGTGAGTATCGCTATCGGTTTTTGGGTGGTGATGTGGTCAATCGGTGAAGATTACGCACCGCTGTATACCAACCTCGACAAAATGAATCCGGAAGATGTTTTAAACGTACTGCAAAGCAACCAGATTGAATATAAAGTCGATGAAACCACCGGTGCCTTACTGGTGGTCTCCAATCAAATCCATAATGCCCGACTAAAACTGGCGGGTGCGGGTATCTCCGCCGATGGTAGTTTTGGTTTCGAATTATTAGATAAAGAACAGCCCCTTGGCACCAGCCAATTTATGGAAAACGCCCGTTTTAAACGCGGCCTTGAAGGGGAGCTGGCCAGAACTATTTCCAGTATTCGAGCTGTTCGCGCCGCCCGAGTACATTTAGCCATTCCCAAATCCTCAGCCTTTATTCGCGACCCTCGCAAACCCACCGCCTCAGTATTTCTCGATTTATATAGCGGCAACGGTATTAACACCGAGCAGGTAAGAGCTATCGCCAATATGGTGGCCTTTAGTATTCCACAACTTACGGTGCAAAATGTCACCGTCGTTGACCAGCGCGGCAATCTGTTATCCAACTTCGATGCCGATCAGGAAATGGCCATGGCCAATAAGCAGTTGGACTATGTTAGCCAAATGGAGGCGAATTACGTTAAGCGTATTAGCTCTATTCTGGAGCCGGTATTGGGGGAAGAAAACTTTCGGGCTGAGGTATCAGCCAATGTAGATTTTACCCAAATTGAGCAAACCGATGAGCTGTTTAAGCCTGACCTGACAGCCATTCGCAGTGAGCAAACGGTAGAGGAGGCCAGGGTCGGTGGCAGCGTTGGCGGTGTCCCCGGTGCCCTTAGCAACCAGCCCCCCCGGGATGCCGAAGCGCCAGATGTAGCTTTACAGACTGAAGATGAAGGCGCGGGTGCAGGTGGAGGCACCAGTCGCCGCCAATCGGTACGAAACTATGAATTAGATCGGACTATCAGTCATACCCGTCACCAGGTGGGCAAGTTGCAACGTCTGTCAGTGGCTGTGCTGGTGGACAATGTCACTAAAACCGATCCTGAAAGCGGAGAGGTCAGCTCGGTACCCATGGAGCAGGCAGAGTTGGACCGCCTGTCCATACTGGTCAGGGATGCGGTAGGTTTTGATTCGGATCGGGGTGATAGCGTTAATATTATTAACTCCGAATTTTTACCGAAACAAGAAATAGAGCCAATTCCACCGGAAGAGCTGCCTCTATGGGAGCAGCCAGCCATAGCCCGCTATGTAAAATATCTGGGTGCTTTTATTGTCGTAATGCTATTATTTTTTGGTGTCTTGCGTCCGGTAATGCGAGGGCTGACCGACAGCGCCAAAGACCTGCGTGAAGTAGAAGCACAGCGCGCCTTAGGTGAATTGTCAGGTGACCTGGGGGCAGACTTAGTAGACGAAACCGTTACCTTGTCCGGGGGTGATAGCTTATTATTAGCTGGCCCCAATGAAAATTATGAGCAACAAATGAATACCGTTAAAGGTTTGATCGCGGAAGACCCCGGTCGAGTGGCGCAGGTGGTAAAGAAGTGGGTAGTTGCCAGTGAATGAGAAAATTCGTCTTAGCACCCTGGATCAGGCTGCAATCCTGATGATGTCCATGGGTGAAAAAGAAGCGGCGGAAGTGCTTAAGCACTTAGGCCCGAAAGATGTACAGCGTATTGGCACAGCCATGACCGCGCTGGAAAATGTTCCCCAGGAACATGTCGAACATGTGATGACCAACTTTTTGGAAGAAGCGCGTTCCATTACCGGCTTAGGTATGGGCTCCGATGGCTATATTCGTAATATGCTGGTTGAAGCTTTGGGTGAAGACAAGGCCGGCTCTTTGGTTGATCGTATTTTACTAGGTGGCAACACCAGTGGCCTTGATACCTTAAAATGGATGGACGCTCGTTCCGTTGCCGATATTATTCGCAACGAGCACCCGCAAATTCAAGCGATTGTTATGGCTCACCTTGATGGCGACCAATCTGCAGAAGTACTAACCCACTTACCCGATAAAGTGCGTCTCGATATTGTTATGCGGGTGGCGTCTTTAGATGCAGTACAGCCTTCGGCCCTGCAAGAACTTAATACCATCTTAGAAAAACAATTCTCCGGTAATGCTGGCTCGCAAGCTAAAGCTATGGGCGGTACCAAAGTCGCCGCAGAAATTATGAATAACCTGGAAACCAGTGTTGAAGCTGAGTTGATGGAGTTAATCAAAGAAGTGGACGAAGACCTGGGTACCACTATCGAAGACCTGATGTTTGTATTCGACAACTTAAAAGCTGTGGATGATCGCGGCATTCAGGCGCTGCTTAGGGAAGTGTCTTCCGAAGTTCTTATCCTGGCCCTCAAAGGAGCCGACGAAGAACTCAAAGAGAAAATCTTTGGCAATATGTCCAAGCGTGCGGCTGAATTGCTGCGTGATGATTTGGAAGTCAAAGGCCCAGTCAAACTGAGCGAAGTAGAAGGGGCGCAAAAAGAAATTCTTACTATTGCTCGTCGTATGGCCGATGCTGGCGAGATTATTCTCGGCGGCAGTGGCGAAGAAATGGTGTAAAAGGAATAAGCTGTGACCCGAATTCCCGCCGATGAAACCACCACCTTTGTCTCCTGGGATATGCCAGAAGTCAAAGAGGGGCAAATCGTAAAAGTTGAAACGCTAAAACAGCGCGGCCCCCGCGGTGAGCTGGTCAATGTCGACAAAAACGAAATTATCTATAGCGCTTTAACTGCGGAACAGTTAGAAGAAATATCTAACCAGGCCTATGAAGATGTGCGCCAGCAAGCTTACCAGGATGGACTTAAGCAGGGCCACCAGGAAGGTTTCCAAGCCGGCGTCGACGAAGGTAAAAAAACTATCCAGCAACAGGCCCAGCAACTCAATGGGGCCGTAGCTAGTATCTTTAGTTATTTGCAAGGGCAAGATGATGAAGTCGAACAGGCTTTGGTGAATGTCGCCACCTGTATCGCCAGCAGTGTGTTACGCCGTGAATTGACTGTTGACAGCTCACATATTTTGGCGGTGGTTAAAGATGCCGTTGCCTTGCTGCCCATGAGCGCAGCTAATCTAACGGTTTATCTTAGCGAGCAGGATCACCAGTTACTAAGTCAGGAAACTGAAATTCTCGAGCACTGGAATCTGCAAATAGACCGTACCCTAAAACCGGGCGGCTGCCGTGTCAGTAGCGAACACAGCGTGGTGGACTACACCCTTGAACAACAGTTTCAACAAACTGTTAACGCCCTGGTTGAAAAACGTTTTGCTACACTATCTCCCCATGCCGAGGCCATTGACGTAGATCACACTCCTGCAGAACCACCATCATCGCCGGATGATATTAGCTAATGGCCCCCTCACGGCAATCCTTTGGTGAACGCTTTTCCCATTACTCCGGTGAGGGTGGCTTATCGACAAAGCCTTCCATTTCAGGAAAATTACTCCGCGTAGTCGGCATGAGTTTAGAGGTCGTTGGCCTTGAACTGTCTATCGGTTGCCGCTGCCTGGTGATTGGTGATGAAGGGCGCAGTATTGAAGCCGAAGTAGTGGGTTTTACCGAGCACAAATTATTTTTAATGCCGATCGAACCCGTTACCGGTTTAAAGCCTGGCATGCAAGTGGTGCCTGTGGCCTATGAAGATAAAGTGCCAGTGGGTATGCAGTTATTGGGGCGAGTGATCGATGGTGCCGGCCGACCTTTGGATGGCAAGGGACCCTTGGGCTGCGAAGACACTATCGATATGCAAGCAAGCTTAATCAACCCACTGGAACGCCAACCGATTTCCAAAGTATTGGATGTCGGTATACGGGCAATTAATTCCGTATTAACTGTGGGACGTGGCCAGCGCTTGGGTTTATTCGCGGGTAGTGGTGTAGGTAAAAGTGTCTTGCTGGGTATGATGACCCGTTTTACTGAAGCCGATGTGGTGGTAGTAGGGCTTGTCGGTGAACGGGGCAGGGAAGTTAAAGAGTTTATCGAACAAGTGTTGGATAAAGAGGGACTGGAACGCTCTGTGGTTGTGGCGTCCCCGGCGGATGATGCACCACTGATGCGGATGCGCGCAGCGATGTTAGCTACCCGTTTGGCGGAGAGCTTTCGTGACCAGGGCAAACATGTTCTGCTATTAATGGATTCATTAACCCGTTATGCCCAGGCGCAGCGTGAAATTGCTTTGTCGATTGGTGAGCCACCAGCGACTAAAGGCTACCCGCCCTCAGTCTTTGCCAAAATTCCTCAATTGGTTGAACGGGCTGGTAATGATGTCGATGGTAGCGGTTCTGTTACCGCATTTTATACAGTGCTAACAGAAGGAGATGACATGCAGGACCCGGTAGCCGATGCAGCAAGGGCCATCCTGGATGGCCATGTTGTGTTATCAAGAGCTTTGGCGGACGAAGGTCACTATCCGGCGATTGATATTGAAGGCTCTATTAGCCGAGCGATGCCCAATATTATCAGTCAGCAACATTTAAACTCGGCACAACGCCTGCGTTACTTATACTCACGCTATCAACAAAGTCGCGACCTGATTAGTGTGGGCGCCTACGTCGCGGGCAGTGACCCGGAAACCGATATGGCTATTGAGCGCTTGCCCGCCATCAGGCAGTTTTTACAACAGGGCTTAACAGAGTCATACAACATGAATACCAGCGTGGCGCAATTAGAGACAGTAATAGCCCCCCAGCATGAATCTGCAACCAATAGCCCTGCCGCAAACAAGCAAGGTAGAGAATTAACCATGGGTCGTTGATGATGAAACAAAAACCTTCCCAGCGTTTACAAACCGTTTTAAAGCTAGCCCAAATCAAAGAGCAGCAGGCCGCAGGGCAGCTGGCCGATAGTATTCGCAACCTGTCTGCACAGCAGCAGCAAGAGCAACAGTTTACTATCTATAAACGGGAATATAGCGAGCAGTTTAAACATGTCGGTAGTGAATCTGGCAGTGAGCGAATCAGTGCTTCACAATTGGCTAACTACCAGCGTTTTTACGGCAGCCTCGAAGCGGCAGGCAACACCCAGCATGAGCAGGTAGAGCTGGCTTCACAACAGCAGGAGCAGGCCAGGACTCAATGGCAGCAGCAGCACTCCAGACAAAAAAACATGGGCAAACTGGTAGACCAAAAGCGCCAGCAAGAAGAAAGCGAGATAGAAAAAAAACTCCAGCGCGAACAGGATGACCGCGTCACTTATGTCTGGGGTGATCAATTGGAATCGCGAAAATAAAAATCATACGAGGTCGATTATGTCAGATGCTCATCAGCATTTGGATTTGGATGCACTAAAGGAATTGCAGCTTGTTATGGGGGAAGAGTTTTCTTTACTCGCAAAGACCTTTATCAGCGATAGCAGTCTACGCCTTGAGGGTATCAGGGAAGCAATAGCTGCCCAGAACCCTGAAGCTATTCGTCGCGCCGCCCACGGTTTTAAAGGCAGCAGCAGTAATATGGCTGCACCCAAGCTGACTCATTTATGCCGCAGTCTGGAAGAGCTTGGTTATAACGGCTGCACTGAGGGTAGTGAGCAGCTTGAGCAGGACATTATTGCTGAGTATGAACAAGTTAAGCAGGCTTTGGAGGCCTTCTTGTAGTCCCTTTATCGAGCTATCTCAATGTTGGCAACTAAATTGCAATTACCCCGTTAAATCGCACTGTGCCTTTAACTATTTTGGGATTTGCTATGAACTCCACTGGCCAAAACTTAGGTGTTAACCCACTGATGGGAACAACAGAGACTGCTATAAACAGTGATGTTGCGAAATCGGTCTCCGCATTGCCTGCTGATGATAAGCCACTAAAAAACAAAGGCTTTTCTGATTATATGGAAGGTCAGAAAGAGGCTGAAGGGCCTGTTGTCACAAGCTCAGCAGAGGAGTCGATTGAAGAAGTTGCCGTTGTTGAAGGTGCCACTACTGGCTCAGTTATCAATACCGCGCCGCCGACACCAGAGACAATGTTTGCCGCCAATGGGGGCAGTGCATTGCCCATGGAAGGCAGTAGCTTGCCGTTGGGGCAGGGCACTACTATTGCTGCGGTGCCTATTGAGGGCCAGGCCGGAGGCAATGCCACAAACCCAACAGTGACCTCGGTGACTACCACCCAGATTACAGCGACATCCGAAGGCGATAAGATCGAGGCAGCCAATACGGAGTCTACGAATAAAGCTCAAAGCAAAGTCCCGCTGGAGCCAGCGCTGAATGCGAGAACGGATGCGACCAGTCCTGTAGCAGCAGCGCCACTAACAGCGGCTAATAAAAACGGTACCAAAGACAACACCACCCCTGTGATTAATTCAGCCAAAGGTGGTAATCGCCCTGTAGCAACTACCCCTACCAGCCAATCCCCAGTTACACCTACAACCCCAGTTACAACCCCAGTGACTGCCGCAGCCACTGAGGTTGCTGTGGCAGAGAGTACTACCGCTAGTAAACCAGCAGCTACATTGTTCTCATTACAGGAGTCCCCACTGGGTCTTCGCGTCAAACCCCAGATGGCCAATAACCCATCGGGTATCGCCACCATCGAAAATCCGTTTGTAGAACCCAAAGAAGCCTCAGCACTAACAGCAGCCACGCCATTAACGGCAACAGAGGCACCGCAGGCTTATCGCAGCTATAGCGAAACCGGTTTACAAACAGCTATCTCGGTACCCGTGGGTAAACCAGGCTGGAGCGAAACCGTCATGCAGCGCGTTATGTGGATGAGTTCGCAAAATATCAGCAAAGCCGAGATAGCCCTGGACCCACCCGAGCTTGGCCCGATGAATGTAAAAATCAGCAGCTCAGGGGACCAAACCAGCGTGGTGTTTACCAGTAGCCACGGCGCCGTACGCGATGCCCTTGATCAAGGCTTACACCGCTTGCGTGAAATGATGGAAAGCCAGGGCGTCAACCTGTCCGATGTAGATGTCTCTGACCAAAGCGCCTCGCAGGAGCGCCAACAGGCCGAAGCTGGCAGTGGCGCTGAGGGTGAGTTGGCGGATGAGGGTGTTGAGCAGGAGGGAGTGGTGGTTAGTAAGCCTTTGTCGTTGGTTGATCAGTATGTGTAGCTTGGGGGGTGTTAAATAGCCCCACCCAATACCTTGGCGTCGCTAACCACAAAAACCACCAACATTACACAAGAAGGATTACCCCAGACAGCAATACGCGAAGGCGGGAATGACGGACTCAACTTTTCCAATCCACAATTCATAAGCTAAACTCCCCCCAAGGCGACAGAACATTGTCACCCGATCAAAACTAATCCAAGTGATTGTTTTTAAACATTTAAATTTAATTAAGCGTACTGGCACAGCTTTTGCTGCCAGTGTTTTAGTACGCAAAAAAGCGACGGAAGTTTGGCATGGCTGAAGAGAGCGAAGATCAGGGAGCGGTAGCAGAAGCCCCCAAAGAAAAAAAGCCCATGAGTGGCAAGACCAAAGTGATCATTTTGATCATTGTTGCGGTGTTGGTGTTAACCGCATCGATTGGAGGAACATTATTCGCATTAGGCTTCTTTGATAGTGCGGAAGTTGAGATAGAAGAAGTTGAGGGTGAAGCGGCGGAGCAGGTGATTGTTAACAAGCCCAGGCCCGCGATGTACTTCCCGATTAAACCGGCCTTTGTGGTGAACTTCTCTTCGCGGGGACGCCAGCGTTACTTGCAGGCGGAAGTCACCGTATTAACCCGCGAGATGGAAGTGTTCAATGCCATGCAAACGCATATGCCGTTGATCAAAAACCGCTTAGTAATGTTATTTGGTGGCGAGATTTATGATGAGCTGCAAACCGATGAAGGTAAAGAGCTACTGCGTCAAAAAACCCTGGAAGCCTTACAGCAAGTGATGCAAGACGAAATCGGTAAGCCCGGTATAGAAGAAGTGTTATTTACAAGTTTTGTGATGCAGTAAAGCGTTGTTAGTCATAGTAAAACATAGTAATCATTGAAGAGGTTAATCACTTAACGTGCAAGATCTGTTATCTCAAGACGAAATCGACGCCTTATTACATGGTGTTGACGAAGGCGATGTCGATACCGAATCCGATGTCGAAGATGGCAGTGCGCAATCTTACGACCTTACCAGCCAGGACCGTATTGTCCGTGGTCGCATGCCGACCCTGGAAATGGTCAATGAGCGTTTTGCCCGTTATACCCGTATTAGCCTGTTTAATTTATTGCGCCGCACTGCCGATGTCGCCGTGGGTGGTATTCAAATTCAAAAGTTTGGTGAATACGTTCATACCCTCTATGTTCCCACCAGTTTAAATATGATTAAACTGCGCCCATTGCGCGGCACAGGTTTGATTATTCTTGATGCCAAATTGGTTTTTAAGTTGGTAGATAACTTTTTCGGTGGCGATGGCCGTCACGCAAAAATCGAAGGTCGTGAATTTACCCCTACCGAATTGCGCGTTGTTGAAATGGTATTGCAGGACGCCTTTGTCGACCTGAGGGAAGCCTGGAAAGCGATACTGCCCATCGATTTCGAATTTGTAAATGCCGAAGTTAATCCATCGATGGCGAATATTGTCAGCCCCAGCGAAGTGGTAATTGTCAGTACTTTCCATGTCGAACTGGATGGCGGTGGTGGGGATATGCATATCACCTTGCCGTACTCCATGATCGAACCGATTCGCGAAACCCTGGATGCCGGTTTACAAACCGATGTGGATGATGTGGATGAGCGCTGGCTGACCTCTTTACGTGAAGAAATTATGAGTGCAACCGTTAATCTGGATTGCACGCTGGTAGAAAAAGAAATTACCTTGCGCGATATTCTTGAGTTGCAGGAAGGCGATGTGATTCCGGTTGATATGCCAGAAAAGTTTATGGTATCAGCCAATGGTGTACCGATGTTAGATGCCAGGTTAGGGCAGTCAAAGGGTAATTTGGCCTTACAGGTTGTTGATAAAATTGATCGTAGCAATACATAAAGTATCCGTTGTTAAATAGTGAGTTGTAGTGAGTAGGGGCGAAACATGAGTGAAGATAGCGAAAATACAGATCAGGACGCAATGGCGGATGACTGGGCTGCAGCAATGTCAGAGCAGGGCGATGAAGGCGGCAAGGATGATGTAGATGCCGATGTGCAACCTGCACCTATGGATGAGTTTGCTGCAACACCGGCAGCTGCTGCAGAAGGTGCGCCTGACCTGGATGTGATTATGGATATCCCGGTCAGTATTTCCATGGAAGTGGGCAATACCGAAATCAGCATTCGCAATCTATTACAGCTTAATCAAGGCTCAGTCATTGAGCTGGATCGCCTTGCCGGTGAGCCGCTGGATGTACTGGTCAACGGCACATTAATCGCCCACGGTGAAGTGGTCGTGGTTAATGAAAAGTTTGGTATTCGAATGACGGACGTTATCAGTCCTTCAGAACGTATTAAAAAACTGCGGTAACTATTATGTGGTGCAGCCAGGGATGCCGCCAGCTATGGGCGGCAATGTTTTTCCTACTAGCTTTTATTATTCATCCTGTGTCGGCGGAAGATAATACCCAGTCCGTCGAAAAAACTGCCCCCGCCTATCCTGAAGTGTTCACCCAACAAGCTGTTAAAGACGGCGCATCTTCCGACAACACTAAGCAGCCTGCTATAGGTTCCGGGGTTGTCAATGCTGACCCGGTAACCGCTATTGCCGGTCTGGTACTGATTGTCTTCCTGATCATCACTATCGGCTGGTTAATTCGCCGTGTTGGCGGTGTGCCGATGATGGGCGGGCAGGCGATGAAAGTTAGCGCGGTGTTATCCCTGGGTGGCAGGGAAAAAGTGGTATTGGTGGATGTTGGTGATAAGCAAGTGTTACTGGGTGTTGCCCCCGGGCGTGTTTCACATCTGCAGAGTTTTGATGAGCCTGTTATTAAACGCACGGGTACCCAGGCAGGCGAAGGGGATTTTTCCTCGACGATTAAAAACCTATTACAAAATAATAAATCGGGAGGGTCGGCTTAATGTTATCGCTAAAAAGACTTTCCCTGCTGTTGTTACTTTTGTTGCCTATGTCATTCGCCTGGGGGCAGGCCGATGGCTCTATTACAGCTACGGCAGAATCCATTACCAATGTCGCTGCTAAAGTTGCCCCTGGTATTCCAGCCATGACCGTAACCAACAATGCCAGCGGCGGCCAGGATTACACGGTAACCATCCAGATCCTTGCCATTATGACCGTACTGACGCTGTTGCCGTCAGTCTTGATGATGATGACAGCTTTTACTCGGGTAATTATTGTTTTCGCTATTTTACGCCAGGCTATAGGTTTGCAGAGCACACCATCAAACCAGATTATTATCGGGCTTTCCATTTTTCTCACTATTTTTATTATGTTGCCGGTATTGGAAGAGGCTAACGAAACCGCTGTGCAGCCTTATATGAATGAGCAGATAGGATCACTGGAAGCGATAGAGGCCGCATCCAGGCCGTTCCATAAATTTATGTTGTCACAAACCCGTGAAACTGATTTGGAATTGTTTATGCGCATATCCAACACCGAGGATGTTGCAACGCCAAAAGACACACCGTTTTTTGTATTGGCTCCGGCGTTTCTTACCAGTGAATTGAAAACCGCTTTCCAAATGGGGTTCGTGTTATTTATTCCTTTTATGGTGATCGATTTGGTAGTGGCCAGTGTGTTGATGGCCATGGGGATGATGATGTTGTCGCCTATCATTATTTCACTGCCCTTCAAAATAATGATGTTCGTACTGGTTGATGGTTGGGCTATGATCATTGGTACGCTCGCTGCAAGCTATGGTTATTGACGAGGTAATGTGCGATGACGCCAGATACCGTTGTTGATTTATTTCGCGAAGCGATGTTGCTGGTTATTCTTATTGTTTGCCTGATGGTGGTACCCAGTTTATTAGTGGGTCTTGTTATTAGTATTTTCCAGGCAGCGACTCAAATTAATGAGCAGACCTTAAGTTTTTTACCTCGCCTGTTGACGACTATTTTTATGCTGATTATTTTTGGACCCTTTATTCTTAATGAAATGATGGAGTTTACTAACAGGCTGGTAACCAGTTTACCGTTGCTGATTGGTTAATGGTGATACTATGTTCGCCATAGATAGCGCGTTAATCAGTGGTTGGATCAGCTCTGTTCTGTGGCCGTTTTTTCGTATCGGTGGTTTTTTTTTAGCGGCTCCCATTTTTGGTACCCAACTAGTCCCAGCCAGAGTCCGGATCGTCTTAGCCTTTCTGGTCACTATGATCCTGGTGCCTAATCTGCCGGCGATGCCAGAGATGGATGCATTGTCGATTCCTTCCTTTATCGCAGTAGCCCAGCAATTATTAATTGGTATCGCAATGGGCTTTTCCATGCAATTACTGCTGCAGTTATTTGTCGTAGCAGGACAGATTATTGCAATGCATATGGCGCTGGGTTTTGCTTCTATGGTTGACCCCAGTAATGGCGTAACGGTAACTGTATTATCCCAATTTCATTTAATGTTAGTGACCTTGCTGTTTGTTTTGATGAATGGCCATTTGGCCATGATAGAAATTTTAGTGGAAAGTTTTTATGCGCTACCGGTGGGTGGGCTGTTTATTAGTGACAATATGTTACTGGAACTGGCGGGCAGGGCGACCTGGATGTTTAGCAGTGCCTTGTTGCTGGCCTTACCCGCCATAGCTTCCCTGATGGTTATTAACTATTCACTGGGTATTGTTACCCGTGCGGCCCCCCAGCTAAATATTTTCGCCCTGGGTTTCCCCTCTATGCTGATTATTGGCCTGATTATTATTTATATTATTTTGCAGGGCTATGTCCCTTTATTTGATCGCTTTACCCGAGAGGCGCTCGATTTAATGGCATTTTTAGTCACCCCATAATACCAGGCAAAAAATGTGTTTACAGTTGCGTCTCCAGGGGCAGTGCCGTTGTGTTCTTGATTTCCGTTACAGCAACATGGGAATGCACTTCGCCGATATGATTTAAATTGACCAGGTACTCCCGTACAAACGTTTCATAGTGGCGAATATCCCTGGCGACAATTTTTAACATAAAATCCCACATCCCGGTCATGGTGTAGCACTCCGTGACTTCCGGCAATAACTTCACCTCTTCTTCAAAATCCTGCAGATTTTTTCTACCCTGGGTTGAGAGACTAACGGTGGCAAACACTACAATATCCATACCCAGCTTTTCCCGGTCCAGCACCGCGACTTTACGGTTGATTAAGCCCTGTTCCTCTAGCCGGCTGATACGCCGCCAGCAGGGGGATTGAGACATATTGATGCGGTCGGCAATTTCCTGGGTGGTCAGGCTGGCGTCCTGCTGCAATAGGTTGAGAATGCGGATGTCCTGAGGGCTAAGTTCGGTGCTCATAACGGAATACTCTTAAAAAAATCTTAAGTCTATTGTAGACGCTATATGAGTTAAAAGCAGAAGAATTATTCAATTAAATATAAAAAGTAGGATAGTTATTTCACATTATCACTATTAACAGGTTTTATTAGAATAAAAATTCTCCCCCCAAATAGCTATGATTCCCCCCATAAACACACCTTAATTTATCAGTTAGATGCACAAGTTAGACACGCATGGTGAGGGGAAGGAATGTCGGTAAAGATATCGCTGGACGATAAGTACACCTTGAGGTCAAAGCGCGCCTATATGACAGGTATAGAAGCGCTGGTGCTACTGCCGATATTGCAGCACCAGCGGGATGTTGATCGCGGCCTGAATACTGCCGCTTTTATCTCCGGTTATCGCGGTTCGCCTTTGGGTACGGTTGATCAGGCGATGTGGAAGGCACAGAAATTTCTCGACAAGCACAATATTACCTTTCAGGCAGGGATTAACGAAGACTTAGCCGCCACCGCTGTTTGGGGAAGCCAACAAGTTAATATTTTTGAGGGCGCCAAATACGATGGCGTTTTTGGTATGTGGTATGGCAAAGGGCCCGGCCTTGATCGCAGTATGGATGTGATCAAACATGCCAACGCCGCCGGTACGTCAAAATTTGGTGGCGTATTGGCCATTGCCGGTGATGACCACGCCAGTAAATCTTCAACCCTTCCACACCAATCCGAACATATGTTTATTGGTGCTTCCATCCCCGTTCTAAATCCTGCCAATGTACAAGAAGTGTTAGACCTCGGTGTCTATGGTTGGGAGCTCTCTCGTTTTTGTGGTTCATGGGTGGGTATGAAAGCGATTACCGATAATATGGACTCCGCCATTTCTGCCGAAGTTGATCCCAACCGCGTCAATATTGTTATCCCTGACGATTTTAAAATGCCAGCAGACGGTGTCCATGCCCGCTGGCCTGATAAGCCTTTAGCCCAAGAGCAAAGGCTGAATAAATATAAAATTTATGCGGCTCGTGAATTTGCCCGTGTTAATGGCCTTAACAAAGTTGTGATTGATAGCGATAAACCACGGTTAGGCATTATGACTACCGGTAAAGCTTACCTTGATGTGATGCAGGCGCTGGAAGATTTAGGGATTAATGAAGAAAAAGCCCGCGCTATTGGCCTGCGTATTTTTAAAGTCGGTATGAGTTGGCCGCTTGAACCCGTAGGCACCCATGAATTTGCAGATGGACTGGAAGAAATTCTGGTGGTAGAAGAAAAGCGTTCAATTCTTGAAGACCAGTTAACCAGTCAGTTATATAACTGGCCTTTAGAGCGCCGCCCGCAGGTGATAGGTGAGTTTGACGAGCAGGGCAATGATCTACTACCCAACCAGGGTGAATTAACACCGGCGATGGTGGCCCGTGTGATTGCTGCGCGTTTGGCGGGCTTTTATCAGGACGATATTATCGATAAGCGTTTAGCCTTTTATGACCAAAAAGAGCGGTCTTTGGCGCAACCACGCAAACTGTTAGAGCGCATCCCGCATTACTGTTCAGGCTGTCCCCATAGCAGTTCTACCCGTGTACCGGAAGGCAGTCGTGCTTTAGGTGGTATTGGTTGTCACTATATGGGCATCTGGGAAAAGGGCGATCGTCGCGCCGATACCTTTACGCAAATGGGTGGCGAAGGGGTGAGCTGGGTAGGGCAGGCACCGTTTACCAATACCAAACATGTTTTTCAAAACCTTGGCGACGGTACCTACTTCCACTCCGGTTTATTAGCTATTCGACAGGCGGTGGCCGCCAACGTTAATGTCACTTATAAAATTCTCTACAATGATGCGGTCGCTATGACCGGCGGTCAGCCTGTTGATGGCCCCTTATCGTTGGATAGGTTGATATTGCAACTTCGTGGAGAAGGTATTGAACGTATTGCGCTGGTATCAGATTACCCTGAAGACCATAAAGGGTTAGAACGGTTTGATGGCTTTAGTTTGGATCACCGTGATGAGCTGATCAGTATTGAAAAAGAGCTGCGTGAAATTCCCGGCACCACAATTTTAATTTACCAACAGACCTGCGCCGCCGAAAAACGCCGCCGCCGTAAAAAGGGTTTAATGGTTGATCCACCAAAACGCGTCATGATTAACCCCGAAGTCTGTGAAGGCTGCGGTGATTGCAGCATTCAATCTAATTGTTTGTCGGTAACACCGCTGGAAACCGAGTTAGGCCGTAAGCGTGAAATTGACCAAAGTGCCTGTAACAAAGATTATTCCTGCGTCAAAGGTTTCTGCCCCAGTTTTGTTACCGTAGTAGGTGGCAGTCTCAAGAAAAGCACCTTGGCTGAAAAACCTAACAACTTCACAGAACTACCTGTACCAGCTGTTGCCCCGATTGATGACCAACCCTGGAATATTATTGTTACCGGTATTGGCGGCACGGGTGTATTAACCATTGCCGCGTTGGTCGCCATGGCTGCCCATATCGAAGGAAAAGGCTGCGCCACGATGAACCAAACCGGTTTGGCACAAAAGTTTGGAGCTGTGGTGAGCCATGTTCGTGTTGGCAAAAGTCAGCAAGCGATAAATTCAGTGCGGGTACCCGCTGGCGATGCCGATTTATTATTGGGTTGTGACTTAGTAGTTAGTGCCGGTGACGAAGCTTTGGCCAAGGTCAATGTCGATCGCTCCTATGCCATTATCAACGATCACCAATCAATGACCGCTGAATTTATTACCGACCCTGATCTACGCTTTACTTCCGATGATATGAAAAAATCGATTCTCGAAGAAGTGGGAGACACTAAGACCGGCTTTATCAATGCTACAGCAATTGCTACACAACTCTTTGGGGACTCTATTGCCAGTAATTTATTTTTACTCGGCTATGCCTGTCAGCAGGGTTATGTTCCAGTAACGGTAGATGCCTTAGAGCAAGCGATTGAATTAAATGGGGTTGCCGTCGACTTCAATAAAAAAGCATTTCTATGGGGCCGCCGTGCCGTGGTTGATTTAGAACAAGTACTAAGCTGCGCTGAAATCCAACCAGCCTTTAAACCCTTGTCAAACATCAAAGATATTATTGCCGACCGTAGCCGCCGCCTGACGGGTTACCAAAACAGTGCTTATGCGGAGCGCTACAAACACATTGTTACCCAGGTACAAGAGATCGAGCGACAAACCATAGAGAACAATGATGGCCGCTTAGCCAAAGCGGTAGCCAAATATCTCTACAAATTAATGGCCTATAAAGATGAATATGAAGTTGCCAGACTCTATAGCAATGGTGATTTTCAGCAGCTTATTCAGCAGCAGTTTGAAGGTGATTACCAGCTACAGTTCCACCTGGCACCACCAGGTTTGGCAAAAAAAGATTCCGATACCGGCCTGCCGCTTAAGCGTAAATTTCCTCAGCTATTAATGGCGGGTTTTAAAGTCCTGGCCAAGTTTAAATTCCTTCGTGGTACGGCTTTTGATGTATTTGCTTACTCAGCAGACCGCAAGCTGGAAAAAGAACTACTGGATGAATACAACGCGCTGATTACAGAGATCACCGAAAAGCTATCACCCAAAAATTATGAAGTGGCGATAGAGCTAGCTTTGATGCCTGAACATATTCGCGGCTATGGTCATATTAAAGCTCGGCATGTTGAGGCTTTATCCGAACGTAAATTAACCCTGCTAAAACAGCTGCGCGGTGAGATTATTGATGTGCTTGCTGTGGCTGCCTAAACCTAAACCCTTACTACCGAGAAAGAGCTATGAATGTTTTTGATCACCCGGACTTTGATCACCACGAATTAGTCGCCTTTAAAGATGACCAGGCTTCAGGATTAAAAGCCATTATTGCAGTACATAATTCTACCCTGGGCCCTGCGCTGGGTGGTTGTCGTATGTTCTCTTATGCATCTAATAGTGAAGCCTTGAGTGATGTTTTGCGTTTATCACGGGGTATGACTTATAAGTCTGCGCTGGCAGGTATTGCACTCGGTGGTGGCAAGTCAGTGATTATCGGTAATCCACAGCAAGATAAATCTCGTCAACTGCTATTGGCCATGGGGGGGTTTATTAATAGCTTAAGCGGTACCTATATTACTGCAGAAGACTCGGGCACAGGTGTTGCGGACATGGCTGTCATGGGAGAAAAAACCCCTTATGTATCTGGAGTAATTAGTGGTGAGGAACATGGTGGTGATCCTTCTCCTATTACGGCCTATGGTGTTTACCGGGGTGTGGTGGCCTCGGTTGCGCACAAATTTAAGAGCGACTTAAAGGGTGTGCGTATTGCTTTGCAGGGTATTGGCAATGTGGGCTTTCATCTGGCCCGCCAACTGGTTGAGTCCGGTGCAACGGTTTATGCGGCGGATATTAACCCCGCCAATATCCAGCGGGCTGTTAATCAGCTTGGGGTGATTGAATTACCCCTTGAAGATATTTTAAGCGCCGATGTGGATGTGTTAGCACCCTGTGCATTAGGTGGTGCCATTAATATAAACAGTATTGAAAGCATTAAGGCTAAAGTCATAGCCGGTGCCGCCAATAACCAATTGGCAACTGCAGATATGGGAGATGCCTTAAAACAGAAAGGAATCTTGTATGCCCCGGACTATGTGGTTAACGCCGGCGGTATTATTGATGTCTATTATCAAACCCAGGGTATTCGCGACAGGAAAAAAGTGGATGCCCATGTTGAACGTATTGGCGATACCTTGAAAACTATTTTTACTCGCGCAGATCAAACAGGTAGTGCTACCAGTCGTATTGCTGATGAGTTGGCCGAAGAGATATTGGCCGGTGATGTTAAAGAAATGAGCGCCTGAAATCTCAATGATGCCGATGCCGTGATTGATTTAGCTCAAAACTGCCATAAATCAGGCAGGACAGAGCGCTCTATATTCCCTATAATCCTCGCTGAAATTAACGCACCGGATTTACGTTCCGGCTAGCTGAGGAAGCCACCATGTCTATCGACCCCTATGTCGTCTGTGCGATGTATAAATTTGTCCGTTTGGGTAACTATGAAGCCCTGCGCGACCCCCTGTTAAATGCCATGAAGCAGCTGAATATCTGCGGCACTTTACTATTAGCCCAGGAGGGCATTAACGGCACTGTAGCCGGTTCCCGCGAGGGTATAGATCAATTACTGGCATGGTTGCGTGAGCAGCCCGGCTTAAATGATATTGATTGTAAGGAATCAACCACTACCAAACGGCCATTCCTGCGCACCAAAGTAAAACTGAAAAAAGAAATCGTTACCATGGGTGTTGAAGGTATCGACCCCAAAGAAGTGGTGGGAACTTATATAGAACCCAAGGATTGGAATGATCTAATTAGTGACCCTGATGTTGTGCTGGTAGATACACGCAACGATTACGAAGTACAGGTA